>JBDLJL010000341.1:0-3272 GCA_039714415.1 Bacteroidota bacterium | reverse complement strand
TATATTAGTAACTGGTAATTGGCGAATTAGTCATTGGTAATTAGTATATTGGTCATTCGCTTTGCTGTCATTGATTGTCATTCGCTGCGCTGTCATTTAATGACTTAATAACCACTATTTTAATCACATAAGCCACATAAGGACACATTAGTTTATATTAAAATGACCACTTAATGACAAATTCACCAATGACTATCAAATGACCATATAATTATCAACTTATAGTTTCTCCACCGACCAAGCCTCCGGTTTATCACTAAACCATTGTTTTGTTTTTGCCCATGTCGTTTTAAAAAAATCAGAGTACCTGTAACGGTTTAAATGATTTTCAGATTCCCAGTGACTATATGTAAAAAATATATCAGGGTTGTGAATATCCCTAAAAATATCAAGATGTAAACAACCGTCAAAGCTTTTAATTGTATCTTTTATTGAAATGGTAAATTCCTTAAATGTTTCAGAAGAGTCTTCCCTGAAGGTCATTTTCACTATTCTTACTATCATTAAATACGATTCTTATTGAAGAGTTTGTTGTTAAATTAAATAATTGGGCAGCTTTTCCATTTCTAATAGCAATTTCAAGATATCCAGTAGAATTAAAAATGGCCAAAAGTTCACCCTCACTGGTTTCGTTATATTTTTTATTTATTTTACTTATCCGGTTGCTTTTACTTTGAACATATATATCAAAACGGCGATTCTTCTGAACTTTTTCGAACAATTCTTTAGTTACATTAGAAATTACATTATTGAACGAATCAATATAAATTACTTTGCCAATAATTAATGACTCTTCAATTGCCGGCAGAACAGGTAATTGTTTAAATAAGGATTTCTTTTCTACACCCAATTTAGCAATATCACTATTATTAATTATTTCACAAGCAATTTTGGAAAAAATACTTAATTCTGGAAAACTTGAATTATCTTTTTCACTGTCAATTTCAACAATTAATTCCGTTTCCCTTTCTATAAACAAATGAAACATTCCATTATCAGTCCCAATAAAGTAATGCCCATCATACTTTACAATAACATGAGGTTTTTCTTTGCAGGTTTCACTATTAATTGACAAAATATGAATCGTTCCTTTCGGGAAATTCTTATAGGTATTTTTTACAACAAATGCAGCCTGGGTAATATTATAACTAGCTATTTGATGATTTACATCAACAATTGTAACAGTTGGGCAGCTACTTAATATCCGTCCTTTTATTGCACCTATATAGTAATCAGATGAATTCCAGTCTGAAATTAAAGTAACTAACTGCATGCTTTAAATTAGTAATTATTACATTAGTAATTAGTAATTAGCACATTAGTATTTTCTAACATCCAATTTCTAATTTCTAATTTCTATTGGTTATCTTTGCAATAGACAAAAGTAATATATTCTTTTAAAATATGATTGAAAAGCTTATCATTTTAGATGGTATTGACCCTATTAGCATATATGGAATAAACAATAAAAAAATTGAAACAATAAAATCCTTTTTCCCCAAGTTAAAGATTATTGGTCGTGGGCATGAGATAAAAGTAATTGGTGAAGCAGAAAATGTTAAAAAATTTGAAATAAAATTAGAATTACTAATTAAACATTATCATAAATATCATAATATTAGTGAAGATAATATTATTGATTTGCTTAGAAATGGTAACCAGTCCTTCCTGACTGATGAAGAGGAGACTGTTTTGTTATATGGCAGTAGTGGTAAACCAATTAAAGCACGAACAAAACATCAACAAGAGTTGGTTAAAGAGTATCGAAAAAACGACCTCCTTTTTGCTATTGGTCCGGCAGGAACTGGAAAAACATATTTAGCAATTGCATTGGCAGTAAGAGCCTTAAAAAACAAAGAGGTTAAACGAATTATTTTAAGCCGCCCGGCTGTTGAAGCAGGCGAAAAGCTGGGTTTCCTTCCCGGTGATATGAAAGAAAAACTTGACCCATACTTGCAGGCACTTTATGATGCGTTGAACGATATGCTTCCACCAAGAAAGCTTGATGAATATATGCAAAAAGGAATGGTTCAGATCGCCCCTCTCGCTTTTATGCGTGGCAGGACTCTTGGCAATGCTGTGGTTATTCTAGATGAAGCCCAAAATGCATCATTAAATCAGTTAAAAATGTTCCTTACCCGGATGGGGGAATTTTCAAAATTTATCGTAACAGGAGATATTACCCAAATTGATTTACCAAAGAAAAGCCATTCAGGACTAATACAGACAAAAAAAATATTGAAAAACATTAAGGATGTTTCATTTATTAATTTTGATTCATCCGATATTGTCAGGCATAAACTGGTAAAAAATATTGTTGATGCCTATGAGGGGTATAATGATAAAAAGAATGAACTTTAATATTAACTTAAAATAATTAAAACTTTACGTATGAAAACAAAATTATTTATTGGCTTTTTACTTGTAGGCATTCTTTCTTTTCAATCCTGCGACATTCTCCAGCAGATGGTTACTTTTACCAAATGCGAGTTTAAAATGAATTCACTTACCAACACTAAATTAGTAGGTATGGACATCCAAAACAAAAATAGTTTTTCTGATTTATCGTTCATTGATGCAGCAAAGGTAACCACAACATTACTTAGTGGTGATCTCCCACTTACTTTTAATTTGAATATTGATGCTAAAAATCCAAATACATCAACAGCGGCCATGCAAAAAATGGACTGGATTGTTTATATTGATGATATTAAGATAACTACCGGCGTAATGGATCAGCAGGTCACGATTCCACCAGGTGCAACACAGAACATCCCTATTGCCATTAAGCTTAATCTTAAAGAAGTATTTAACAATAAAACAAAAACCGCTTTATTAAATTTTGGATTCAATCTGGCAGATGCTGGAAATTACCCAACAAGGGTTAAGTTAGATATAAAGCCAACTATTAATGTAGGAGGTATTCCATTACAATATCCAGGTTATTTTACTCTTAAAAAGGATTTTGGGGCACAATAAAGATTTAACCTGCAAAATTCATGCAGGTTAAATTTAATATTATATGTTGGGGCAAATCTGTTGGTGAACTGCCGGGTTAACCCGGCGGTTGTAAAATTTGTTGCACTAATCAACTGAATTAACCCGATATCTATAATAAAAAGTCCCGATTTGAATTTCAAACCGGGACTTTTGTTTTTTTTTTATTATATCAAGGTGGCCTCTAAAAATTAAAAGTTCAAGGCTTTCAAATTTTTTAAAGCTCGAGTTTACTATTGTAAATGAGTGTTTTGAAAAATTTGAGTAACGAAGAA
>JBDLJL010000340.1:0-3288 GCA_039714415.1 Bacteroidota bacterium | reverse complement strand
TGTATGCTCTGCACACCTTATGAATGATATTCTGATTCGCTTCAAGCTCTTTAACAAATTTTTGTTCGAGTTCGGCTGTCACGTTTGATTAGTTGATTTAAATATAAGTCTTTATAAGAGTAAGATTGTTACAATCTTATTTCGGTATTTTTATGTGGTTCCCAAAAAATATGGCATTTAGAAATAATTTATTGGTACCATACCAAGCAGCTCTAAAATTAGGGTTATCTGCAAACATCACAACACGACCATTACCAATCGGACTTACAATAATGGAAGCCGATTTTGATAATAATTCATAACTTTCTTTGGAAATATAACCGTCAATATGTGGGTCTTCTGTGTATTTAGCAACTGTTGAGTACGGATTTTTGCTGGGTTTTAAAAATACAGAGCTGTTTCGATATATTGGCAATTCTTTTTGAGTGTAACCATAACCGATCGGGTGTGTAATATCTAAATTTATTTTAAAGATGGCACCACCAATAACATTTTTGCCATAATTCTCTCTAGCATCACCATATTTCAGACGCTCTTTAGGTAAACTGTCTTTTTCTTTTTCAATCAATTCTTCATTAACCAGTCGATTTTTTATTGCCCAAGCACTGGCTTGTCTCGAAGTGATCAGTGTATTTCCTTTTGCCACCCAATCTTTTATTTTTCCAATCTTTATAGAGTCTAATTGGTGGTAGCTTCCTGACACCATTATCATCGTGTTATAATCGTTTAACTTTACACGGTTAAAATTCCTTAAGGCAATTTTTGATAATGGCATATTTATTTGAGTATCTAACAAATGCCAGATTTCACCGGCCTCATATTGAGATACGCCATTACCAACCCATAATAAAGTTTTTGGGGTTTGAAGTGTCTTAACCCCTCTTCTCCCCAAATTAATACCGATGCCATTTTCACCGACATTAATGGGTTTTATATTGGTTGAAAATTTCTCTGCATTGTGTTTTACCACTGAGTAAATAGAATCCTTTGATATACTTTGTAAACTAATAGGAATTACAAGACTGCCATTGGCAAATTCTTCAGTCTCATTATTAATTGTAGCATTAAGAGGTTTACTTAAAAACATAGATTTTATTCCTGCTTTCTGTGTTGCATACAGAAAAGAAGGAGCATAATAATCATTCCAAGGGATGATGTAGGCATAATCAGCCTTTTTTATTTTGATAGTGTTATCAGATAAATACTGTTGTGTAATTTCTTTATCCGGCGTTATTTTTTTATGAATTGCAGCATAAGGCATATTATAAAAATTGGCTATCGACCAAGCTGAAGCATCATAAAAGATACTATCGTTATATGTATTGTATATTTCAAAAGTATTTTGAATCATCTTATATTGATTTTGCTCAGTAGGCACTATATATGATTTTTCTTTAGAAAAAGTTTGTCCGTTCCCTTTTATATCCTTTTCTAATTTATATACTTTTATCTTATGATGAAACAAAAATTTGATAAATGCTTTAGTCCGATTTTCATCATAGGCATCTCCAAAAACATAGGCTTTTACTGCGCTTTTTCTTGCGCCATCTATCGCATTTTTAAAGAATACTTTTTGGTAATCGTAAAGTAGATCTTTGTTGTCAACAGCCGTTCTTATAGTTGAAAAAGAAGAAATATATTGATTTTTTATAGTAAATGGAAAAGATATGTTGCCAATATCCAATTTTTTCAAATGCCCTCTTGATGCGGTTTGTTCAAATAGCAGAGCTATAGCACCTTGTAGGTCACCATAGGAGGAACCGTAACCCGGGTATGTTGCATCAAAAAGTTCATTTGTAAAGTAAAAGGTCCCGACACTTTCCAAACTTTTCGCAAACTCTTTCGCAAAAATGGTAGTAAGTTCTCCATTTCTTTTAGGAGTTAAAGGCTTTTCCGATCCTGAGGCTCTTTCAGGTTCAAAGAAATAGGTATTGTTGCTTGTTCCCATTTCATGAAAATCAGTAATGATATTTGGATACCATTCATGAAACCATTTTAACTTAGCTTGACTTTCAGGGTGGATAGCTAACAACCAATCACGATTTAGATCAAACCAATAATGATTGGTTCTACCACTTGGCCAGGATTCAGTATGTTCAAAATCTAAAGGGTCAGCAACAAGATTTTTTGATTTTCTTGAATTTACCCATTGAGTATGTCGATCTCGCCCATCTGGGTTGATAGTTGGATCGATAAAAATAATTGCACTATCCAGATATTTTTTTATTTTTTCATTCTTTGAAGCGACTAACGTATAAGCCGTTAAAATTGATGCTTCAGTACCTGATGGTTCATTTCCATGTATATTATAACCTAAATGGATGAACAGTGGTAAATCAGCATGACTGTCAATTTCTTTATAGGGATTAACTAGTGTTAAGTGTTTTTCTTTTATTTGAGGTAAATTATTGATGTTTTGGATAGATGATATTGAAAGCATCAACAGTTTTCGGTTTTCATAAGTACGACCATACTCTTCGATAGTTACTCTATTTGATAATTCAGCTAACTTCTCAAAATAAGCCACAACTTGATCGTGACGTGTATGTTGACCTCCAATTTTATAACCTAAAAATGATTCAGGTGTAGGTATAGTCTCATCATAGGGAGCGTATTCTTTAAAATAATGATTTTGACCGAAAGTAGGTGTGAAAAAAAAGAAAAGTAAAATGAGTAGGGATAGTTGTAAAGTTTTCATTTGATTTAGTTGATTAATATGAAACGAATATACAAAAACTGTTTTTTGATATAATATTACAATTCAGTACGCTTTTTTGACAGTTCAGTAACTATTTTTTTCTGTCACAAATCTATATCCAGACTTTTGGGGTGAGTTTAAATCAAATTATTAATTAAAAAAGTAAAATTATGACACGTATTATCATCACATTATTAATTAGCATTTTAAGTTTATTATCAAATGCTCAAGAAACAAAAACAGAACTACCTACTATTAAAGAAGGTGTAACGATAAATGTTACAGTTCCAAAAATTACTTCTAGCAAAGGGAAAGTTTATTTTGCTTTATATAACTCAGAGGAAAATTTTGAAGAAAAAATTAAATTTCAAGAAGCAACTGGTGTAATAATAGATAACAAAACTGAAATTACATTTAAAAATGTACCAGAAGGAGTTTATGCAATAACCTGTTATCATGATTCAAACGATAACAAGAAAATGGACTTTTACGGTTTTATACCTGCAGAAGATTATGGGGTTTCTAACAATCCTCAATCATTTGGACCACCTAGATTCAAAACTTCCAAATTTGAAGTAGAAAATACTGAT
>JBDLJL010000339.1:0-3309 GCA_039714415.1 Bacteroidota bacterium | reverse complement strand
GCAACAAGACAATGAAGCTGTTGCTAAAGCATTTAAAAAGTTTGTAAAATACTTTCATAACCCCACCATTCAGCAGAATATAAGAGAAAGTAAAGAAGAACAATTCCAGGAAGGTTTTTTAAGAGAGCTTTTTGTAAATGTGTTTGGATACACGTTAAATCCAAATGCCAAGTACAATTTAACTACCGAACTTAAAAACGAAAAAGGAGCAAAGAAAGCTGATGGTGCTATTTTAAAAGATGGAAATGCATTTGGTGTAATTGAATTAAAAAGTACCAAAACAAAAGACTTGGAAAAGGTACGCCAGCAAGCATTTGATTATAAAGCCAATCAAAAAAGTTGTGTGTATGTTATTACTTCCAACTTTGAGAAAATACGCTTTTATATTAATAATGCTGTTGATTTTGAAGAATTCGATCTGTTTACCATTAATCAAGAACGATTTAAATTACTTTATCTCTGTATAGCTAAAGGGAATGTGTTAAACAATACACCGCTTAAAATAAAAGAAGCCTCTATACAGGAAGAAGAAAAGATCACTAAAAAGTTTTATGCCGATTATTCGTTGTTTAAACGTGAATTGTATCGTGATCTGGTAAAACAGAATATGAAAAATGAAGTTTTTCGTACCGAGTTGAATAATGAAGATACTGAACGTGCTACTAAAAATATAAAACACAGCCTTTTTAAAAAATCCCAAAAATTAATTGACCGTTTTCTTTTTATATTTTTTGCAGAAGACAGGGGGTTACTACCTCCAAATTCTACATTAAAAATATTAGAAAACTGGGATAAACTAAAAGAGTTAGATGCAGCAGTACCATTGTATAACAGATACAAACTCTATTTTAAATACTTAGATCAAGGAAGAGCAGGAACGGATAAAAAAGCAGAGATATTTGCTTACAATGGTGGTTTGTTTAAACCTGATGCTGTTTTGGATAGTTTGGTAATTAGTGATGAATTACTTTTTAAACATACCAAAGAACTTTCACATTACGATTTTGAAAGCCAGGTAGATGTAAATATATTGGGACATATTTTTGAAAACTCACTTAATGAAATTGAAAACGTAAATGCCGAAATAGAGGGAACTGATTTTGACAAGCAGAAAACGAAACGGAAAAAAGACGGTGTTTTTTATACCCCAAAATACATTACTAAATATATAGTTGATAATACAGTTGGTAAGCTTTGCACTGAAAAGAAGACCGAGCTTAATATAGTAGAAGAGGAGTACCGTCCGAAACGTCAAAAGGAAACAAAAAAGAGGTTATTAGTAGCTTTGGAGGTATATAGAGAATGGTTGTTGCAACTTACCATACTTGATCCCGCATGTGGTTCAGGTGCATTTTTAAATCAAGCATTAGATTTTTTAATAAAAGAACATCAAAACATAGATGAATTACAAACCAATTTACTAGGAGGTGGGTTTGTGTTTCCCAATATTGAGAATACAGTATTAGAAAACAACATCTATGGGGTTGACCTAAATGAAGAATCGGTGGAAATTGCCAAACTCTCATTATGGTTACGTACTGCACAGCCCAGAAGAAAACTAAACGATTTAAGTAGCAATATTAAATGTGGCAACTCTTTAATTGATAGCAAAGCTGTTGCAGGCGATAAAGCCTTTAAATGGGAAGAAGAGTTTCCTGAGATATTTTCTAAAGGTGGTTTTGATGTGGTGATTGGGAATCCACCTTATGTGAGACAAGAATTGCTGGGTGACTTTAAGTCATTTTTTGAAAAGAATTTCACAGTATTCGAAGGAACAAGTGATTTGTTTGCTTATTTCTATGAGAAATCTTTTAACCTTTTAAAAAAGAAAAAAGGGGTTTTCGGGTTTATATCAAACACCTTTGCTAAAACAAAGGCAGGAAAAACACTAAGAGAATACTTGTCAGGTCAAGTTTCGTTTGAGAAGTATATTGATTTTACTGAAGTACAGGTGTTTGAAGGGGCTACAACATATCCTATAATTTTAATTGCTAAGAATAATCCTACATCTAATGGAATTTTTCAATATGCGAAAGTCTCAAAAGAATTACAAAATAGGGTTATTGATATTGATTTGATAAAACCCGTAAAAGTTGCCCAAAACACATTGGATTCAGAAAGTTGGAATTTTCATTCTATTGGAGGTAATAAAATACTTGAAAAAGTGCTTAAGCATAAGACCCTTCGAGAACAGTTTGGGAAATCTTTTAGAGGAATTGTTACAGGTTTTAATGATGCTTTTATTATTGATAATTCGACAAAGCAAAAATTGGAAAAAGAACATTTTTCCTCGAAAGAACTTATTAAACCTTTTTTTGAGGGAAAGGATCAAAGTAAATGGCATTCATATGATATAGATAAATATATAATTTTCACAAGAAGAGGTACAGAAATTGAAAAATTTCCCGCAATTAAAAAATATCTGGGAATAAATAAAGAAAGATTAACTCCAAGAAATTCACCAGAAATAAAAGTTGGGAGAAAACCAGGTTCTTATAAATGGTTCGAAATTCAAGATTCAGTAGATTATTATAAGGTATTTGAAAGCCCAAAAATAACTTGGCCAAATTTACAATCAACAAATAAATTCAGTATAGATACTAAAGGGTATTATATAAATGCTCCTTCGGTAGTTCTACCAGTTGCTAATAAAACTCTTTTATGTATTTTGAACTCAAAAATTATTTGGTTTTTTCTAAAATCAATTTGCGTAGTACGAAGTGGTGGTTATATTGAAGTAAAACCACAGTACTTTGAACAAATTCCAATCCCTGAATTGAAGAATATTGAACTTTTTGGAAAAAAGGCAGATGAGATAATTGAAAATACTTATAAATTGCAAAGTGATCTGTTAAAATTCACGAACTATTTACAGTCACAGTTTAATTTAGAAAAACAATCTAAAAAACTCCAAAATTGGCACAAGTTAGCATTTAAAGACTTTATAAAAGAACTAAATAAAGTCATTAAAAAAGCAGGAGGGGAGAAGCTCTCCAAAATAGACGAAATGGAGTGGATGGATGTTTTTGTAGCTAAAAAAGCAGAAGCTCAAAGTCTAAAAGCTGAGATTGACAAAGCGGATAAACAAATAGACCAAATGGTTTATGAGTTGTATGGGTTGAGTAATGAAGAGATTAAAATAGTTGAGAATAGTTAAGAAAGATAGAGTTGTTTAAATAAAGGACAGTCTATGTCTATATTAACTAGAAGAAGACACTATCCCGTAAAGTGTGTAAACATAAAATCATAGGATTCAATTTTTCATAGGTTGAATCCTATTTTCAAATATAGTCATAAATTGGTTTAAAA
>JBDLJL010000338.1:0-3323 GCA_039714415.1 Bacteroidota bacterium | reverse complement strand
TAGCCATTCGTCTGGATCGAATAATGTTCCCACATGCAAAAACACCTGCTTCACTTGTTTCATAAGTTCCTTTGTCAATGTTAATTCCTGATTTTCCCGATTTAAAATCGAAATCTTTGAAGTTAGATGTTTCAAAATCTCCGGTTGCAAGAATAACGGCATCAAAATCCTTTTTTATTTCATTTTCATATATTTCTTTGGTGATGAGGTAGTTCATGCGAAAATCTGCCCCATATTTTTTTATGAGTGCTACTTCTTTATCTAAGGCTTCATTAGGAAGTTTGTTTTCCAAAATTTCATAGCGAAGTGTTCCTCCCGGCTCTTCATTTTTATCAAAAAGAACGCATTCATGTCCCCATTTTAATAAGTAAAAGGCTGCGGATAGTCCACCCGGACCTGTACCAATAATAGCAACCTTTTTGTTAGTTTTCTTTTCTTTTGGCGGCAAATAAGAATTTTCGTTATTTAAATCTTCAGCTGCAACAGATTTTTTCAAATGACAAATAGAAACGGCACTATCGACCTGGTTCCTTCGGCAGGCTTTTTCACAGGGTGCAGGACAGATGTAACCCAAAATTAGGGGTAACGCAATATCTTCCTTTATTACTTTATTTGCTTCAGAGAAATTTCCATCAGCAATCAGGCGGTTCATTAAAGGAATGTTCATGTTTGCCGGGCAGGATGGGCGACAGGGTGCTTCGCAATCCCCAACATGATCGCTTAATAAAAGTTCGAGTGATTCTCTACGGGCATTAATTATTTCTTCATCTTTACTGATAATTTCCATGCCTTCTGTAGCTGCAATAGCACAAGATGGGAAAAGTTTCCCCGTGTTTTTATCTTTTACAACACATATCATGCATGACGGATGATTGGACTGTCCTTCCAAAAAACACATGGTGGGTATTTCAACACCAATTGATTTGGCAGCGTCTAAAACGGTTGTTCCTTCAGTAATCTGAGTTTTTATATTGTCTATTGAAATGTTGATCATAGAATTTAATAATTTTCACGCAAAGCCGCAAAGCCGCAAAGAATTGATGTTGAGGCAGTTATTACAAAACCGTATTTTATATAAAACACACATCACCAGACGATTATAAGAGCTTGCAGCATAAGGCTATTTTTTTTAGATATTATATTAAAAACAATATTTGATACATTTTTGACCACAAAATAACTTAAAGTTGCAAAGCGTTTGAAATAACAACTTGGAGTCTTTGCGCCTTTGCGTGGTTCAAAATTTCAGTTCAATTTAAAATCAAATAGTTACTACAGCATCTACCGGACAAACCTGTTTACATACATCACATTTAATACATGCTTCAGTATCAATATGATGAAGTTCATAAGGTTTTAGTTCAATAGCATCTACCGGGCATTTTTGTGCACAAATGGTACAGCCAATACAATCATCTGTAATATTATAGGTGATTAATCCTTCGCATTTTCCGGTAGGACAACTCCCATTTATATGTGCTTCATACTCATGCCTGAAATATTTTAAGGTTGATAAAACAGGATTTGGGGCTGTTTTTCCTAAACCACAAATACTCCCTTTTTGTGTGCTATAAGCTAATTGTTCCAGAACTTCCAAATCATTTTCTGTTCCCTCACCTGTTGTTATTTTCTCCAATATTTGAAGCATTCTTTTGGTTCCAACCCTGCAAAAAGTACATTTTCCACATGATTGGTCTTGAGTAAAGGACAAAAAATATTTAGCAATATCAACCATACAATCGGTATCATCTAAAACAATTAAGCCACCGGAACCCATCATGGCGCCAACACTTATAAGCGACTCATAATCAATTGATATGTCTGACATTGAAGCAGGGATACAACCTCCCGAAGGCCCACCAATTTGCACCGCTTTAAACGTTCTTCCTTCAGGGACCCCGCCACCAATATTCTCAATAATCTGTCTGATGGTTATACCCATAGGAACTTCAATCAGACCTCCACGTTTAATTTTCCCGGCAAGGGCAAAAACTTTTGTTCCCTTACTATTTTCTGTCCCTATCTTGTTAAAATTATCGGCACCATTTCGAATAATCCAGGGAACTAAAGCTAAAGTTTCCGTGTTGTTAATTAAAGTTGGTTTGTTCCAAAGTCCTTTTTCAGCAGGATATGGTGGTCGCATTGATGGCATACCCCGTTTTCCCTCGACAGATGCAATAAGGGCCGTTTCTTCACCACATACAAATGCTCCTGCACCTTCAAAAACTTTTATTTTAAATGAGAAATCAGAATTTAGGATTTTATCACCAAGCAAAGATTGTTCTTCACAAAGGTTTATCGCTTCTTTAATTCGGCTTACAGCAAGTGGATATTCAGCCCGCATATAAAAAATCCCTTCATTGGCTCCAACAGCATAACCGGCAATGATTAATCCTTCAATAATTCTATATGGATAGGACTCCAACAGCATCCTGTCCATAAAAGCGCCCGGGTCGCCTTCATCACCATTACAGATTACGTATTTTTTGTCTGCTTGTGCATCTTTAACCATTTGCCATTTCACACTTGATGGAAAGCCGGCACCACCCCTTCCTTTTAAACCGCTTTTTTTAATAATGCCAATAATTTCTGTTGGAGATATTTCAAACAAACATTTTTTTAAGGCTTTAAAGCCATCAAGGCGTTTATATTCTTCAATATCAGAAGGTTTTAACATTCCGCGGTGTTCTGTGGCAATATAAACCTGGCCATCTAAAAATTCTGAGATTGGTGATTCTCTTTTATCGGATGCATATTTTTTAATGGTTTCAGGTAATTCTGAAGTAACAAAATCTTCAAAAAAATTGTAAACGGTATTTTTAAACCGATCAAAAAAGCTATTTGCTTTGTAATGGTTTTGAATAACTTCTTTTACTTCATCAGCTTTTACTTTTGTATAAAAAACCGTTTGTTCATTAGGTTTATGAATTTCCAACATAGGTACCTGGTTGCATACGCCCACACAGCCTACATGTTTTATATCTACCGCAATTTTATTTTTTGATAAAGTTTTTTCCAGTTCATTTTTAACATCGGAACTGCCACTGGCCACACAACATGAACCTAATCCAATTCTTATTTCACCTTGTGAGATATTTCCTTTTGTGAAAGTTTTTAGCTCTGCTGATTTTGGATTGTTTTTAGCCGATTGAAAATCATCAAGTATTTCACCAACCTTTTCAGTTTCAACATGTCCGTAGGTAACATCATCTATTTGAATAACCGGTGCAATGCAAGTATATGATTCCATTAAAAGACAACTCAACCTAAAAGACAATGAAGATACTGATTCAGAAGGAATTTACACAATTGAAAAAGTAGCC
>JBDLJL010000337.1:0-3336 GCA_039714415.1 Bacteroidota bacterium | reverse complement strand
CTTGCAAACTGAAACAAAGTCATCCAAAAATTCCGGCAGCGAGGATGAAGCCCGTAGGTTGGGGTGAGGAACGAACATAGCCTGTCGAAACGAACAGCTATAAAATACATATTCCCTTTAAGTTCAATACATTAATATAATTTCAAATGCAAAAATATCAAAAAAACCAATACAATTCGGAATGAATTTTGCTTGAAATAGTATGTACATTAAAAACAATAGGTTATGATTTTTTAGGTAAAAATGATTTCTCAAGTTATATAATGGATAATACCCGCTTAAATAAAACGGGAATTATGGATTTAATTTTCTGAAAGTCTATGTCATTACAATAGAATTAATGTAAAATTAAATTAAACATCATACACCTGCTTACATATTTGTATCCTTTTGAAATTGAGAGTTGTGACACGCCTGGTTAGTGGTAAAAACCGGGTACAAATTTACAAAGTAAGTGTAGTAGATAAATCATTATTATTGTTAATGATAATATATCATAACAATTAAAATACCAGCCAATAACTATACTCATTTAATATGGAACCAATGAACCCAACAGTATTTGACCAACTACTCGAACCTGTGGATGAATTTGTACGCAAACAGGATGATGAACTACCGAAGCACCATAATCAAAAATTTAAATATTATGATTTTTTTCGAATTTTGACGTATTTTTTTGTGTCAGGTGGTAAAAGTCTCAGGTTATTCATTGATACAAAACTTAAGAACAATTTATTACCTTCAGCATTGGGGTTAATCTATGTTCCATATAGTACTTTTGGTGATGCTTTTGAACGCTACCCGGTTGCTTTATTTCAAGAAGTACTTCAATATTTATTATCGGCAATATCATTCAAAAATATTCCTGAATTAGTGGCTTTTGGAACACTTTACTGTATTGACGGCTCACTGTTTCCAGTTATAAATTCTATGTTGTGGGCTGAATATACATCTAAGCATCAATCACTTAAATTACACTTATGTTTTGAGCTTAACCGGATGATTCCAGTTGAGTTTTTGGTAACTGCCGCTAATTATAGTGAAAGAGATGCATTACTAAAAATGCTAAAATCCGGTATAACTTATATTGGAGACAGGGGGTACATGTCTTTTAAAGTTTGTCATGAAATTGTGAAAGCAGAGGCATTTTTTATTTTTCGTGTAAAGGAGAAGCTAAAATTTAGTGTAACAGAAAAATTAAAAATTGAATTACCAACAAAAATAACAGCAATATTTGAAAATGTAACAGATGAACTTATTTGTTATACAAATGATAAATCTAATGAAATTTATAGATTAGTTTGTTTTCATGTTGGTACGGAGGTATTTCGTATTTTAACCAACCGCCGGGATATAACTACTTTTCAAGTTATTATGTTATATGCATATAGATGGCAAATTGAATTATTGTTTCGTTTCTTAAAACGGACAATGAATGGCATCCACTTGATTAAACAAGATAAAAAAGGTGTAACAATACAATTTTATATTTTAATGATTTCAGCATTATTGGAATTAATAATGAAACAACTGACAGTTGATACGGGTGAGAATGCATCATCAAAAGAAATTGATTGTAATGATAAAATACCTGTTGGCAATCAAAAAGAAAATCATATTAAAAACTCTGAATCAAGCAAAATAGATACTGAAAAGCCAATTTCATGTGAGTATAAATTTATGGAAACAATCGGGAGAAATTTGAAAAAGTACTGGAAAATTGGAATTCATTGGTTGACCGCGCTTAAAACTCTGTTATCAGAACCTTTCGATAAACGTGCTGTAGAAATATTAAATAGCACATAAGCAATATTCATTCCAAACAATATTGAAGATAAACATACTTATACTTGTCCGGGAGGGAAAAATTTCACCCCGAAAGGAATACAAAAAAAGAATGGCAAGAACATGATTCATTACACCTCTAAACATTGTGGATGCGCAGACTGTCCATTGAAAGAAAAATGCCTTCTTACTTTGACCAATATCCATCTCTTGGAAACTTCATGCCTACAACGCGAGTTGTATTGTCTTCCATCTTCGCAAATTTTTCAACTATATCCCAATTTTTTTCAATAATTTTTGCAACTTCAGATGGCACATCATCTTTCCAGTTTGATTCATGGCCAGTGGCTGCATCATACAACTTGTTTTTTACCGACTTAGCAGAAATTTGTTTTCGTGTCCCTATTTTTGGGTTAAGGCGATACAACTTGAGCATATAGCCCTCTGTGCTATCACCAGTATAGGTAAAATAATCTTCTTCAATTCCTTCAAGAATCTGGCTTCTAAGTTTCCATGATAAAGGAGAAAGAAAGGGAGGAAAATACCTAGAAAACGGCGCCTGAAATGTGTAATTTCTAGAAACCAAAACAGAATCTCCAAAAACTGACTCAATCATCCTTTTTCGAATTTCAAAGGAAAAAGGAAAACTTTTACTGTTTATCTCCCTGCCATTTTTTAGAAAAATAACTGGCATTACTTTAACAATATCTGATTGATTTTTTAGATCATTCATGATCTCTACATGAGAATTTGTTAGGGGATTAAGATGTGCAAGATAAATTGATGTTGTCAATTGAGCTATCTAACTAAATGTTCTATTTCAATGATTGATTTTTTGAAATTAATGTGGGGACGATGGGACTTGAACCCATGATCTCCAGCGCCCGAGGCTGGCAGTATACCAAGCTAACCTACGTCCCCGAACTAAATCCTAATTGCACAATATTATTTCTTTAAAAGAAAATGATTATCCGTAAGACTCAAACTTTACTTCGAAGCTTCCATCTTCACGTTTTTCGGGCATTGTGACAAAGCCTTTTGGTCTCATAAAGTCCATTGTACCATCAATTGTACCCTGCCAACCGCAGATGTAAAACATTGTATTATCCTTGGTAATTTTTTCTCCTACTAGTTCTTCTAATGGGGATAATTCGTCACCTTTTGCATTTAGGAATTGCTCGACTCGACCTGTTTGACCTGACCAAGATCTGTTAATCCATTCTTTAGGACGACTAATTGATGCTCGGTAAGTAAAATTCCATTTGTCCTTACCTCGATCAATACTTTCAGTATCTAAATCAGTTAGTAGTCTTTTGTAGCTTAGCTCATCTACATAACTTGCACCATGAAGACAAACAATCTCTCTTTTGTCTCCAACATCATGTAAGTGCTGAGCAAAACTGATAAATGGTGCTATACCTGTTCCTCCACTAACACATACAATTCTTCTTTCATCTTTTCTTCCATCAGGCAATTTATCATTAATTGTTAAAGCATTTCCAACAGGGGTACTCCAAAGTACCTCATCTCCTTCACTTGCATACATTA
>JBDLJL010000336.1:0-3338 GCA_039714415.1 Bacteroidota bacterium | reverse complement strand
GTTTGCAACTAACATTAGTTCGTTAAAACGTCCTATAGAACTTGGTAAGAGCTTTTTACCTTCTTTCTGATTACACGAAATTAGGCTTAGGGCTATAATGATGAGTAATGTGAGTTTTTTCATTTGTTTAAAAAAGTTTCTCGCAAAGTCGCTAACCTGTCTGCCGACAGGCAGGGACGCAAAGCTATTTGTTAATTATTGTATTCCTTACTAATGTAAATAAGACTAAAAGTGATATTGATTCAATAGAAATCAGCCTTTAAAAATTTTCAGTTTTGTTCCTATCTCTATTTTACTGCTCCAAATATTATTCCATTCTCTAATTTGTGTGACAGAAACATTTTGATATTTTTGAGAAATACTCCAAAGCGAGTCCCCTTGTTTTACAGTATAGGTAACATATTTTCCTTTAGGTAAAGGTTTTTTGGTCTTTTTAGAGCTTGGTTTTTTAGTAACAGAAGTTTTACTTTTGGTAATACCCGGTAATCGTCTTGGGTAGATCGTTAAACGTTGTCCGATACGTAATTTTGTACTCCGTAAATTATTCCAACGTTTTATCTTACTGACACTGACCCCATATCTTTCAGCAATTCTACCGAGATAATCACCGCTTCTTACTCGGTATCGTATTCGTTGGTTTAACTCAGCATATTCAGGCAAAGGTTTTTCTCTTTTAGCTTCTTCAGCCTCTGCAAATGCATAAATTGCTGCTTCATTATTTACAAACAAGCCAATATACTCTTTAGGTAAAACCAATTTATAATTTTTATTAGCAATATGTGGTATTATATTGAGTTTATATGCCGGATTTAAGAAGGATAACAAGTCTTCATCTATACCTGTTGTTGTCTGAATTTGTTCAAAAGTTACTAATCTTTTTACCTGAATCGTATCTACCTCAAAATGATGTAAATTAAAATCAGCTGAGGCTTTTAAATTATGTTCATCAGCGTATTCAAAAAGGTAAAGTGTTGCATAAAAAATAGGCACATAACTTGCTGTTTCTCTGGGTAAATAGCTTCTTAAATTCCAATAGTTTTTATTACCACCTGAGCGACGTATCGCTTTGTTAACATTGCCGGGACCTGAATTATAGGCGGCTAAAGCTAAATCCCAATCACCAAAAATGTTATATAAATCTGCTAAAAATTTGCATGCTGCTTCTGTTGCCAAAAACGGATCTTGACGTTCATCTACATACGAACTTACCGTTAGATCATATTGTTTTCCGGTTTGATACATAAATTGCCATAGACCTGTTGCTCCAACCCGTGATCGTGCTTTTGGTTGCAAAGCAGATTCGACAATCGCCAGATATTTTACCTCTAACGGGATGTCATATTTATCCAATTTTTCTTCAAATAAAGGAAAATAGTACTTTGCTTTTGCCATTAAATTAGAAAGAGCTTTTTGACGTGTTTTCAAATAGGTTTTTATTAGTCTTTCTAAGTCTGGATTATAGGTTACATGAAAAGGAGTTTTAGCATCGATAATTGCCAAGCGTTCTTTTAGAACCTCTGTTGATAGGTCTTTTATAACTATATCAATATTCGAAATCTCATTTATGTTATATGAAGTTGTGTCGTAAAGATCAGATTGTTTTATTAAGGTGGTCCACAACGAATCGACTGTTGCCAATTGAGGATCATCCTGTAATTTAAATGTTTGAAAATCATTAGTAACATCGATTGTATTGCTCGTTCTTTCGAGCTGTAAATTTTCCTGCTGAACCTGTGATGTGCTAATGGGAATGTCTTTTGCCTCAATTATTCGCTTCTCAGTATCGGACTGTGTCCAACTCTCTAGAGAAAAGAAAGTCAATAATACACTTATAAAGAGCTTAATACGCATTTAATAAATTTTAATTTGCCGCCAAATATAGAAAAGAAATTGGTATCAATGAGTTATCTGTTAAAAAATTAATAGTTTTTACTCACCTAATAGCTCATTAATACGATCTAAATTAGGTGCTAAAATGATTTCGATACGTCTATTTTTAGCCTTTCCTTCAGAATTTGTATTATCTGCTATAGGAATATACTTACTTCTACCGGCAGCTGTTACTTGTTTTGGGTTTACCCCATTATTTTGTAGTATTCGTACTATTGCTGTCGCTCTTTTTACAGATAGATCCCAATTATCTTGAATGGTAGTTCCATTATAGGGAACATTATCTGTGTGTCCTTCAATCAGTACTTCAATATCTGAATTGTCAGCCAAAACCTGAGCTAAATTGATGACCGCATTCTTCCCCTGTGCTCCTACAGCCCAACTTCCGGAAGAAAACAACAATTTATTTTCCATTGAAACATATACTTTGCCGTTTTTATGGGTAACTGTTAAACCTTTTCCCTCAAAAGAATGCAAAGCATTTGAGATGGCATCACGTAAAGCTGTCATTTTTGCCTCTTTTGCAGCGATCAACTCTTCCAATTCATATATTGTTTCACTGCGTGCTTCTAATTCGGCCTGCAATTGTGTTAAATTATGTTCCTTAGCAGATAGTGCTTTTTCTTTTTCTTCAAGTTGTCGCAATAGGTTGTTAATTTCTTTGGCTTTTGCTATTAATTCTTTGGCGCTTTCCGTTTCCAATGCCTCATAAGAAGCAATAAGTTCGTCTAAACGAGCTTTGGCGGCGGTATATTCATTTTCAACAATGATTTTTTTGTCGGAAAGAAGTTGAATTTCTTTCTCCAAATTCTTTACATCACGTTGTAATTGATTTCGCTGGGCAACCAATTTTTCATTGTTTTCAACCAATTCGGAGTTTGAATTGAGCAAGCGATTATACTTAAAGTTTAGGTCATCATATATCTTTTTGGTTACACATGATGTAAAAGTTGTTAATATGATAAATAATGTTGCTATATATCTCATTTTAAATCTTTTTAAACTACTATACTTCTAATTCTACCAAAACAGGGCAGTGGTCTGAATGTCTTGCTTCCGACAATATACTTGCCCTTTTGATCATGTTTTTTAAAGGTTCTGACACCATATGATAGTCTAAACGCCAACCTTTGTTTCTTAGTCTGGCTTGTGCCCTGTAACTCCACCAGCTATATTGATGCGGCTGATTATTAAACTGTCTAAAACTATCGACAAAACCCGAATTAATAAATTTTGTCAACCATTCTCTTTCGATGGGTAAAAACCCGGACACATTTTTTAATCGTACCGGATCGTGAATATCGATTGGTTGGTGGCAAATATTATAATCACCACATATAACGAGATTTGGAAGTTTTTGTTTTAAATCAGTAACATAATTTAAAAACTCATCCATATAGTTAAGTTTAAATGCCAAACGAGCATCGTTTGTGCCGGAAGGAAGATAC
>JBDLJL010000335.1:0-3391 GCA_039714415.1 Bacteroidota bacterium | reverse complement strand
TTCTTTTTCAAGATTTTCAATTTCTTCTTTTTTCTTATTATAGTCTTTTTCTGAAATTTTCTTTTCCTTTTTCTTTATCTCTAACTTTTCTTTAGCCTGTTTAACCTTTTCTTCTGATTCAGAAATATTTTGGTCTGCTTCTTTTAATTTCTTATCAGCATTTTTTCTTGAATGACCAAATTCTTTTCCTTTCAAATCACCTTTATTTTTACCATAGGCATTTCCTCTATTGCCCTTTTCTTTTCTCTCTTTTACTTTTTCATCATCATCATTATCATCGTCCGTTTTTTTCTTCTTCTCAACTCTTTCTTTTTTTTCTTGATTTTTTTTTCTGTTTTGTTTGTTTTGTGAAATTCCGTCTACTGAAACTAAAAGAAAGCTCAATATTAGAATTGTCGATAAGAATTTTTTCATAATTTTATTTTTTAAGGATTTGGAATGAAATAAATTGACTGCTTTTAACAAAGTTAAGTTTTTTTAGAACGATCCCTAAAGATCATTTAATAGATTATCAGCTTTTTCATTTATCTCTTCAGATTTTGTTTTAATTTCTGTAGCTACAGAATCCACAGCACTTTCAATAATTGTTTCTTCCTGAATGTTTTCTTCAGTTACTTCGGTTGTTGAAACCTCTTCAGTATTTGCTGGATCTTCCTGATTTTCAGTAGTAGTTGAGCAACTAACAATAAATCCACTAATTAGTAATACAATGAAAATTTTTCTCATAATTAATTAATTTTAGTTAAAAATAAATTGCAATTTACAAAAAATGATGAAATCTCAATCAACTTTCACAGTCTAAATATAAATTATATTAACTTTGCACAAAATTATCAGAAATGATTAAAAGGTCAACGGCATACTTTTATATACTACTCACTAGTTTTGTTTTACTGGCACATGCTGTTATTCCCCATCATTATCATGAAAGCGAAATTTTTATTGTTAACTCTGATTGTCAGACAGATAAAGGTGCACATCAACAAGGATCTACGGAACATAAGCACAATGGGCATGATGAAGGTAATACTGAATTTTGTATAGTACAACAAGTAGTTTTAGTTCGTTCAATTCAGTATAAACTTGAAATTAAAAGTCTGGATCGTTTTGATAACCAATCAAAATTAGACATATTTCAAGCTTTTTTATTTAATAAAGATTTTAGTCTTCCGTTTCCAACAAGTTTATCAAATGCCTTACTTTTTCAAAAACCTTCAAGATATTCATTTTTTGTAAGCATTGGTTTGGGCTTACGGGCACCTCCTGCTATTGTTTAAATTTTTCCTACCTTAAATCTGCAAGAAAACAATTAATTAATTGTTAGTTCGGCGAGAATTGCTTAATAAAAGTGACATGTAACTATTACAACTTATTATTTATTAAGTAATTTACACCGATGCTTGCCGATATCTGGTATTAATTCATTCAATATGATTTATTTAATTCTTTGCGTCCTTGCGTTTTTGCGAGAACCTTAAATTTAAACAGTATTATCAATGAAAAGCATATATTTATTTGCATTACTTGTTATATTTTTTGCAAGTTGTGAACACAATCATGATCTTGAAGAACATGAAGAAATAAAGATTCAATTTACAGCATATAGTAATGAGTTTGAGCTTTTTGCAGAATCTGATCCATTTGTAGTTGGCGAATCATCAAATGTACTATCTCATTTTTCGTATTTACCCAGCTTTAAGGCTTTGGAAAAAGGGAGTATGACTATACGTTTAATAGTTAATGGTAAAGAAATAATCCAAACTCTAGACAATCCAAGCCGAAAAGGTATTTATAGCTTTGATATAAAGCCAGAAACAATAGGGGAGGGGCAGATCATATTTGACTTAAATACCGAAAAAGGAAATTATAAGGTGATTGTGCCAAATATCACCGTTTATGATGATGAACATGAGGCACACGAAGCTGCTGAAGCAGTTGTTTTATCAAGAACAAATACTACTGTTTTTACTAAAGAGCAGTCATGGAAAATAAATTTTGCAACAAAACATCCCCAAATAGAGCCTTTTGGGCAAGTTATAAATACCACGGCACAGGTACAATCAACACAAACTGATGAGATTTTGGTTTCGGCTAAAACGAATGGTATAGTAGTATTTTCAAACAGCAATGTGTTGGAAGGAAAAAGTGTTTCGAAAGGAAAAGTTTTATTTTCAATTTCAGGAAGTGGCTTTGCCGATAATAATTCTACTGTACGATTTATAGAAGCTAAAAACAATTTTGAAAAAGCGAAATTAGATTATCAAAGATTAAAAGAGCTTGCAAAAGACAAAATTGTTTCAGAAAAAGATTTATTAAATGCAAAAAATCAATATGATAATGCAAAGCTTACTTATGATAATTTGAGTAAAAACTTTAATTCATCCGGGCAACGGGTTGTTAGCCCAAAGAATGGTTTTATAAAACAACTTTTTGTTCAAAATGGCCAGTATGTTGAAGCCGGACAGGCAATTGTAAGTATTTCACAAAATAAAAATATTTTGTTACAAGCGGATGTCCAGCAAAAATTTGCCGTTCATTTAGGGCAAATTCATTCTGCAAATATTAGAACATTGCATGACAATAAAACCTACACTTTAAAAGAGTTAAATGGTAAAATATTATCTTATGGTAGAAGTACAAATCAAGATAATTACCTAATTCCCATCAATTTACAAATTGACAATAAAGGTAGTTTTGTTTCAGGAGCCTTTGTTGAACTTTATTTGAAAACACTTTGTAATACACAAGCTTTAACTATTCCAAATTCTGCATTGCTCGAGGAGCAAGGTGTGTTCTTTGTTTTTGTACAAATTACACCTGAACTTTTTGAAAAAAGAGAAGTTAAAATTGGTGATGAAGATGGTTTAAAAACGGAAATTCTAAAAGGAATTACACAAAATGAGCGTATCGTAACAATGGGTGCTATTTTCATTAAACTGGCCCAGGCAACCGGTACACTGGATGCTCATGCTGGACATGTGCATTAATTTAAGTGTTTGTCCATAATGTTCGTCTTCTGCGTTACTCTCGTCTGAAAAATTAAGAGTTTACTATGGTAAATGACTGATTTTTTAGATTTCTAAAGCTTCCGGAGTATTGGAATAGGCTTTGAATACGAGCATTCTGAACCAAACACTTATCATTATAACTAATTAACTAAATTGTTAAATATAGATACACAATGATGAAGATAAAATTCTATATGGTTTAGTTAAGGCTGAAAGCCTTAAATCATTAAACACAGGGCATCGCCCTGTGTAATAGAAAGAATAGAATTTAGCCCTGACAGGGCGAAAGCCAGGAAAGAAAATACATTGATATTACAACAAAAACAATTTAGCAATTCAAAAAAATAACAATTCAAAAAATGTTAAATAATATTATAAAATTT
>JBDLJL010000334.1:0-3411 GCA_039714415.1 Bacteroidota bacterium | reverse complement strand
TTGTAAGGGTTATTTGGAATATGATCCAGCAAAACAGACCTTATGTAATCAAGTGAAATAGAACTGTTTTTCAGTAGAAATTCAGGAGGAATGTTCAGGCGTTGAATATCCACTCATAGCATGCCAATTTTAATCACACATGATTATAAAATAGTGCATTTTCAACGCCTGACCCGTATATGGATCGAATATATGAAAGTCGGGTTGGTGATTACGCCGCCTGTTTTGTTGGTGGCGTTGATAGGATTGATTTAGGGTTTTAGTTTTTATTGTAAGAACACACGCTCTCGTTCATCAGCTCTTTGATCTTTGCGCGATTGATCGTAGGGTCTCCTTGTGATCAGTTATTGTAAAGTAGTCTTTGCTTATATAAAGGATTCTCTTTATTTGCCCAGTTCGGATGCATCTTCATATAAAAATAAGTGTTAAACTCATCCAACTTAGCTCTATAATTATCATTTTCATATAACCAGTCATTTACTATATATAAAGATTCTTCTTCAATTAAATCCAATGAAGAGCTTGGTCCTTCTTGCATAAAGGCAGTCCCAGTATAAATAATTGATTTCTTACCTTTTAATATGACCTGTGCTGACAATCCTGTATTGTTCATTGTTTTTGACGTTGTTTTTCCTCCTCCACTCAATGGAACAGAATAATTATTGGCACCTATACTAGTTTGAGTATACATGGCAGGTGTAGTATAACCTTCTACATGTGTTGAAATATCATTCGAAGCATTCAATAAAATAATTGTTTCTGGTTGACAAGATTCAATTTCCCTACACATAACAACATTAACACCAAGATTCGTTAAGTATTTTGCAAAATATATTTTTGATGATACTGTCAATTTATCATTATTAAGTGCCACTAGACCAATACTCTCATAAACATCGTGATTGTTTACCTTTTTAAATGATTCAACAACTGGGTAGGTATAAGTTTTTCTAGCACATCCTGTAAAAACTATTAGTATTAACAATGGAATAAATAAACGTTTTCTCATTTTACTGCTCCTATAAATTTTCAATACCAACATCATACAATTATCTATATTTTATTAACGGATATTCCAATGTGTATAAGTAGCTGTCTATTTACACTACTAGAAAGCTAAATGTCAGCACACTCTCTCGTTCATCAGTTCTTTGATTTATGCACGATTGACCATAGAGTCTCCCTGCAATCAATTACTACTATGATGCTACTAATAAAGATATTGGTAGGATGGTTTATGAGCTTAATGATGCTAATATAAAGCTGTCTTTGATAAAACAAGTTTTAAAGGTAATTTATTTTGGCTAATTGTATTCATGGACATTGCACGTTAGAAGTTTTTGACAAAAATGAACAGACTTGTATCTTTCACTGTAAAAAAGATGATTGGTTTACTCAAAATGATAAAAAACAAAAAACCTGGAACAAAGATAAATTAAATTTATTTTGGGATCAATTAAATAAAAGACGCTTAGCAAAGGGGTTAAAAGAAAACAGTTCTATACTATCTACAGTAACTCAAACTGGTAATGGAACGAATGAAAACTTTATTGAGATTAACGGTATAGTAATTCCCCCATTAAATTCTATAGACAATTTCCATAAAGATATTCAATACTACAGGTTTAGCAACTGTACTTTTATTGACAGCTTTGTAATAGAATTGGATCATAAGAGTACAAACTTAGAAAAAGATTTTTACTTTTCACAATGTACTTTTAAAGGAAAATTTCAAGTAAAATCCAATAATTCTGGTGTTGACGGTTCTATAATTCTTACTGGAACTAAACATCACAATAATATTTGTTTTGAAGGTGATTATTTTAAAACTATACATATTAATAACATTAATTTTAAAGAATTTCATGATACAGAAATAGAAATACTTTTTGAACCATCTTTGATTATTAGACATATGACTTTTGAGAACATAATATTTTCTCATTTAGATAGAGCTAGAATTAAAGGGATATCCTTTCTATGTACAAATATAAATAACATAATATTTTCTGAAACTATTGATAGTTGTGTAAATATGGAATATTTTAAAATTTATAAATCTGTTGTAAACAAATGTAAAATTGCTCATTTAAACTTGAATGAATTTAAAATTAAAAATACTACTTTTAGCGATCATGCTCAAGTATATCTAACAGATATTCAAACAAACGATTTTATTATTGATGATTTGTCTCAGCAATGGGAGTTTATGAAGTTAAATAAAGTTTCGGTTAACAACAAATTCGAATGCCGAAACAGCACATTCAATAATACAGTTTTTGATAATGTTAATCTTTCAAAAGCACAGTCAATATATATATTTAATACTTCATTTATTGGGTCATTGCAAAGTCATATAAAGTGGGGGAATATTAATAAAATTCATTCTACTAAAGAAATTTTTCGGCAATTGAAATTTCTTAATGACCGGCAAGGTAATCACATTGATGCAAATAAATTTTATAGCATGGAACTACAAACATACAATAAAGAATTAAAATGGTGGAAAAATCCATTAAAAAAATTAACACTATGGATACATCGTATAAGTTCAAACCATTCTCAAAACTGGGCTTTAGCCTTGTTTTGGATAGTTACTATATCTGCCTTTAAAGTGTACATTTCATCAGATAATGACACTACTTTTAAGCTTGAAAATTATATAAATAAAATGGTACAAACTTTTAATTTTTTAGATATTAGTAAAGAAAACTTTTCGGTTTCTGACTTATTATATAAAATAATCTTGGGATATTTAATATATCAATTTATTATTTCAATTAGAAATGAAACAAAAAGAAAATAATGCAGAGGCTCTAAATTCTCCCTAAATAAGAAATAAGGGGTGGTGATGAATCTTCACTTTCCCCACTCCACAAAATAAGGGGTCAGGTGATGAACCTTTACTTTCCCGCCCCGTTCCACACACCTTATAGACGCCATACAGATAAATATGCTAGACTTTCCCCATGTCAACACAACTCGAAAACCAGTCGGAACTTCTTACAGGCGAACCTAAAAGGTTTGCCGTTTTTATGCTCAACGACAACTATACGACTTGGGAGTTCTGTATCAAGATCATCTGCACCGTGTTTCATAAAACTGCCGAGGAAGCGGACGCCATTACACATGATATCCATAACAAGGGTAAGGGTCTCTGCGGCATCTACAGCTACGAGATAGCAGAGACCAAAGCTTCCATCGTGCAACAGCAAGCCCGAAAAGAAGGCTTTCCCATGCGCTGTTCGGTTGAAGAGCAATAGCCGTATTTCCCATTAACACAACAGTAACATTTTAAGAGTATCATAGTAGTAACCTATTTGAATGGAGAACTGCAATGGAACCGAATTTAGAAGATATGGACGACTACAATAAACCGTTAAAGCCGGAGAAGAAGAGGATGATCATTAT
>JBDLJL010000333.1:0-3418 GCA_039714415.1 Bacteroidota bacterium | reverse complement strand
TACAGGAAATCAGACAGTATTAGTTTCTGATCAGCTTGTTAGTCTAATGAATGGAACTGCTTATGCTTATACAAATGTAACAATAGATCCCAGGCTACCTGAAATCTGCATAATTAATGATGGTGACACTGAATATAAAGGTGCAGTAAACGGAACTGCTGGTGTAGCTGCTGACGGTTCGGGTTCTAACACGGATTTAGGCGAAAATAACTTTTATACAGGAATGAAATCGCCGATAGTACTTATTTCTTATGCTGAAGTTAAATTTATTGAAGCTGAAGCTCAATTTCTGGCTAATGGTGGAACAGCAACTTCTGTTGGAAGTAATGCTACATGTTATGCAGCTTATATGGAAGGAATTACTGCCAATATGGATAAAATGGGTATAAGTGAAGAGGATAGGGATTTATACTTATCTGATCCATTAGTAGATGTTGGAGAGGTAAATCTAACCCTGCAACTAATTATGAAAGAAAAATTCATTGCCATGTTCCTAAACCCGGAATCATTCACGGATTATAGAAGGTATGATTTTGACCCCAATGTATTTAATGGGTTAGAACTACCAGAAGATCATCATGTGGATAGAGCAGGTCAATGGGTTAGAAGAGCAAGCTACCCTTCTTCTGAATTTTCAAGGAATGGTGATAATGTTGAAGCTGTTCAAAAAGATGTTACAGTACCTGTTTGGTGGGATAATTAATATTAAAATTTAAAACAATGAAAAATATGAATTATATAAAGAGTTTGATAGCCATTTTCGTATTATCAATTCTTATTAGCTCTTGCTATAAAGAAGATTATACATGGTTTGAGGACAACACAACAACAATTGGTGTTGCCCCTGTTTTAGAAAGCATTTCGATTGAGGGGGATAATACAGTAGGAGCTACCAAAACAGTAACAATTGGTTTTTGGTCTACCGAGACCATTGAATCAATAAAACTGATTCAAACAATCAATGGTATTGATACTGAAATTTCTTCAAATAGTGTTTCTGATGCCACAAGACGTGATTTGGAAAATATATATGATTTAACAATTCAATATACTGTTCCAAATGAAGCAGTTGGTACTGACATCACTTTAAAAGGTTTGGTAACAAATACCAATGGTATTACAGCTGATGATGATGATTCTTTTACTATTGAATAGAAAAATCATTATTTAAAAAAAAGAGCTGTTATTCTGTTAACAGCTCTTTTTTTGTATCTAATTCAAAGATTGTTTACTGTATTCAAATTAAAAATTCAAAACTAATCTCAACAATAAATGATTAACAGAAAAACTTTTATAAAAAGTATGGGAATGCTTAGTGGATTTGCGCTATTTCCTGGGGTTAATTCATTTTCTCAGATTATTTCAAAAAAAATAAGCCTTGAGAAAATATTACCTAAACGCTTAAAAGAAGGAGCTGTTATCGGCCTGGTAACACCTGCAGGTGTAATTACAGAAGAACAATTAAATAGCACTATTGAAAAAGTTGAAAGTTATGGATATAAAGCTTATTACCTTCCATCCGTACTATCGGAATATGGCTATCTTGCAGGAACTGACCAGGAACGGGCTGAGGAATTAATGCATATGTTTACGAACAAAATAGTTGATGGTATTTTATGTGTAAGGGGCGGTTATGGTGGTATCCGGGCTCTTGACCTGCTAAATTATGAGCAAATAAGGGCAAACCCCAAAATTTTAATTGGTTATAGTGATATTACTGCATATCTTTCTGCAATATATGAAAAAAGTGGCTTGGTTACTTTCCATGGTCCTGTGGGCATATCATCATTTAATGATTATTCGGTTGAATCATTAAAAGACATTCTTGTTAACCCAAAAAAACATTATAAATTCCCATATCAAAGAGAAAAAGATACAGACGATAACCCCGAATTTGATTTTTACACAATAACAGGGGGAAAAACTGAAGGTGAATTAATTGGAGGTAATTTAAGTGTTTTAGCATCAATGACAGGTAGTAAATTTGAACCCGATTTTGAAAATAAAATTGTTTATCTTGAAGAAATAAAGGAAAAAACATACAAAATTGATCGTATGTTAACACAGCTTTTGAAAGCTACCAACTTTAAAAAAGCATCTGGAATTGTTTTGGGGGTTTTTAAAGATTGTGACGTTAATGACAAACCTTCATTTACATTAAAAGAAATACTTACACAATTATTAAAACCATTGAATATTCCTGTTGTTTATGGTTTCCCATTTGGTCATGTTGGTACAAAAATGACTATCCCTACAGGTGTAATGGCAAAATTAAATGCAAATAAAAAAACATTAAAACTATTGGAAAGGGCGGTACTTTAAATGTTTTATTAGTAATTTGGTTAATTATCAGAATATCTGCATATTGATTTGCTTAACTTTAATGAAAAATAAAATTATAACAAATTAATGCCACAGATTCACAGATTAAAAAAAATCAATTTCATTGATTTTCACAGAAAAACAAGCGTAGCTTGTTTATGAATCTGTGAATCTGTGGCTTTTTTCACCTATTAAAAGGCTGAGTAGTTACTGATGTTATTAATTTGAAATCGCAAGTAATCATTAAAAAAATAAACCATGGCTAAATTGTTAAACTGTTAAATTGTAGATGAATAACAATATAGCCATATAACAATTTAACAGTTTTATTTCAAATCTGGTCAATTATTTGCAATACAATATGGTTTATGAATTGGGGGTTGTATTTTAAATCGGCCTCTCCTATCCTGACAATGATTATTTTTTTTTCGGGATAAACATAAACCAATTGCCCGTAAAGTCCCCTTGAATAAAAGCTGTCATATGGTTTAGGCCCTAACCTAAAGTTATATTGAAAGTTCCAGGAACTACCATCAGTTGTATCCCTTTTAGTCGCTTGATATATATAATCTTGTGACAAAATTTGTTGATTATCATATACACCATTATTTAAGTACAACCTGCCTAGTTTGGCTAAATCAATGGCTGTACAGTTTAAGTTGGAAAAACCTTTTTCCATTGAATTTTTCCTTTTATTATCTATACTCCATGTAGCTGCGTATTGCATCCCTATTTTTTGCCAAACCTTTTCCTGTAAATATGATGATATAGTTGTACCGGTTGCTCTTTCTAATATCAAAGCCAGTAATTGGGTGTTAACGCAACTGTAATGGATTTTTTCACCGGGATGGCTATCAAGCTTGGAATTTAAGATTAATTTGCGCAAATCCCTTCCATAATAATATCGTGCATTATCACTAAAAGGGTTAAACTTGGTATTCAAAAATTTGATACCTGAAGTTTGTTTTAATAGATGCGCTATCGTTATATCATCAAAGCCTTCTTCTTTCTTTAATTCCGGTATGAAATCTGTAATTTGCTGATTAACACTACTTATTTTTCTTTCATCAATGGCAATTCCTACCAATGTCGTTAT
>JBDLJL010000332.1:0-3424 GCA_039714415.1 Bacteroidota bacterium | reverse complement strand
CGGAAATGTTTTTCTCTTTCTCATCAAACTCAATTCCTATGAGGTAGATTTCTTTCTCTTCTGATAAATATTTTTCGTGGTATTTTTTTTCTTTAATCTGCTCTAATGCATTTTTAGCTTGTGTTTTCATTTTAAATTCAAAAATATAAACAGCTATGTCCATTTTTACAGTTAAGTCTATCCTTCCTTTATTTGTAGTATCTTCTGCAACCATGTCCAAACCAAGTGCAGCAAAAAACGCATAAAACATTGAACTGTAAAACCCTTCAAATTTGGCAATATCGTTTTTCCTGTACCAATCAACAGGTATTTTTGAAAAAAACGATTTAAAAGCCTGTTCAAGGTTTTTGGGTTTATTGTTGAAAAGTGAAAAATATATTTTTTTTGACAACTCTGTCCTTTCATAAGAATTGGCACCAGCAGCATAAAACATTCTCAGCATATAATCATTTATGCCCATTCCTACTTCAAAATTAGGTATTTTTAGCCTGTAAAGATAAGATTGTCCAAAATCAATACGTTCTTTAATTGTTAAATACCCTGTTTGAAACAAAAGCACGTCAAGTTCAATATTTTTAATATCAAATTCTTCCATTTGTGACGCTTCTATTTCAATATTTTCCAAATCAGGAATATAAAACTTACGTTTTTTTATTAAATCCAGTAAAAATTTTGGCGTGCCTGTCCCGAACCAAAAGGCCTTATATTCTTTTTCCCAAAGAAACATAAGTACATCGTATGGATTATACAAATTCTGCCCCCTGAAATTATAGCCGTCGTACCAGTCTTTTACTTTTTGCATATTATGCCCATGTAAATAATCTTCAAAAACAGTTTCAAGGTCGTGCTGGGTATAACCACAAATATCAGCATATTTGGGCACAAGCGAAATGTCAGTAATGTTATTTAATTTACTAAAAATACTCGTTTTACTAAACTTTGAAACCCCTGTAAGGAATACAAATTTCAGATATTCACTGGTATCTTTTAAAACAGAATAGAAGTTACTTAATTTTTCCCTTATTTCTTCAACAACGGGTTTTGTCAGATTATCAAGGATTGGTTTGTCATATTCATCTACTAATACTACAACAGGTTTATTGTATTTTTCGAACAGATTTATAATAAGTTCTTTTAACCGTTCCGCAATTTCTTTTTCATTGATTGTAACATTGTATTTTTTGGCAATTATCTTTAATGAAAAATTTATACTACTGTTTAATTCCCTTATAGAACTACCTGTCCCGCTTCCAAGTGAAATATTAATAACAGGATATTTTATATCCCAGTCCCAGTTATCCTCAAGATAAAGCCCTTTAAAAAGTTCTTTTTCGCCCGCAAAAGCAGCCCTAAGCGTATCAACAAATAACGATTTCCCAAAACGGCGTGGACGTGATAAAAAATAATATCCATGCTTATCGTTAACAAGTTGCTCTATATATTTTGTTTTATCGACATAACAAAAATTTTCTTCTACAATTTGTCTTAATTCTGTTTTCGCTATTGGTAAATTCTTCATTGCCTCACAATAAATATTGTTTGTTTTATACAAAGTTAATGTATTTTACCGTAAACTTTAATAAATATGATCGTTAGCACATATAAGTCTGATAGTCAGAGCCTCACTATTCCATGTATAATGCTGAATGTTTATATTGCAACATAATGAACGTCATCGCGACGAAGGAAGCGATCTCTAACAATTATGAGTTAGCCAACTATTTTTAATTGGCTGCGGTGCAGACTTTGAGTAATCGCTTCGTTTCACTACTAATGACAACTCCTTAAAAGAAGCTGTAAATGAGTAAATTCAGAACAACTGATCCATAAATCAAAAAATAGACTTAACCATCTAATTATCTAATGATTAATTCATTGCTTATTTAAACTCGCCGGGATTTACAAATGGTATCAAAAGATGAAAAATTAAACTTACAGCATCCATAACTATCTGCGAAACTTTGCGCTTATCTGCGGATAAATTCTTTTCTTCCGCAGATGTACACAAATGAACGCAGATTTTGTTCATCGCCCCACAAATAAGAATCATATTTTGATAAAACCATAAAAAGGTCTCACACTAATTCCCATTAGGTAAGTTGTTCTGAAATTGGTGTCCATTTTTTACGCAAACCCTATTAAAGCCCAAAACACATATTAAAAAACCCGATGGGTTTTAAAAACTCACCGGGTCAATAAACTTAACTTTGGATAAAGTATTATTCTATCTTTATTCGTTTTAATTGGTGGTTGTTTAAATCAGCAATCCATAAGTAGCCCTTATCGTATAAAACAGCTGCCGGTTTTTTTAGATTATTAACATTGGTTGAATCAGCAGGGACATCAATAATTGTATTTACCGCACCTTCTTTATCAATAGCAAGGATGCGGTTTGTACCCATATCTGCAATGTATATCTTACCAGCATTATCTATAGTAATCCCGTGGGGCGTATTTAGTGTATCATTTAAAATTATTTCATCTGCTGATACGCCCGGCTTAACCCTAAATATTTTATGGTTCCCGGCATCAGCTATTAAAATATTTTGATTGTTGTCAAATGAGATATCTATTGGGTAATAAAAACCAACTTTTATAGGATCATCATCCGATGTTCCGGCTAATGTTGAAACAATTCCGTCTTTAATCAACCTTAGTTTAGCATTTCCTATATCAATAATTACTAATGCACCATCTTCCCTGACCAAAACTCCATGAGGTGAATTAAACAAAGCAGAATCAATTGAACCATCTTTATAACCTTCTGTCTCCGAAATGCCTGCCACTGTGCTTACTATAAATTCACCGGTTTCTGTTTCAGAAATTTCCCTGATAACATGATTACTGGCACTGGCAACATAAATTTTGTTTGTTTTGCTATTGTAAGCTACACCATGTGGACTGTTAAATTTTGCTGTATCTGCATTACCATCAGCAAAGCCTTTTTTTTCTGGTCCCCCTGCAATAGTTTTTACTTCCCCATTTTCGTTAACAATTCTAATTGCATGGTTATTGATATCAGCAAATACTAATGAATTATTTTTATAAGGACTTAGCCTGATAGGTTTAAATAATTCCGCACTATCCCCATCTTTAAATCCGGGATTACCAGTACCGGCAATTACTTCCAGATTATTTTGGTCCGTATTGTTTTGACAAGAAATTAATCCTATCAATAAAAAGTTAAAAAAAATGATTGTTTTTTTCATAATTAGTTATATGATTGTTATTTATATTTATCGTATTTTACAAATCAACCCTGTCAGGGATTTTTAAACTGGACTTTAATAAAAAAAAACGTCACCGCAACGAAGAATAAGGAAACGGTCTCCTCATTTTAGGAGATGGCTTCGTTCCTCGCCATGACGATTCCAATAATTGTTTTTGCGGTTTGCAAAACTTGTCAGCAAATAAAATATTTAAT
>JBDLJL010000331.1:0-3477 GCA_039714415.1 Bacteroidota bacterium | reverse complement strand
AAGTATTCCAAAATGGAATAATTGTTAAAAAATTTATTGTTGATGTTATGGTTTCATTGTTAACTGCTTGATTTTTTATCCTTATATTTATTAGTCATTAGTCATTGGTCATTGGTCATTTGTCAATTAGTCATTAGTCATTAGTCATTGGTCATTTGAGGCACATTAGGTGTTTGAATTTATTTATTTTAATTACCAGTTACCAATTACTATAAATGCCATGGCACAAAAAAAACTATTCATAGTCCAATACTCAGAAGAACTTGACAAATTCCAACTTTTGGAAGTTGACGACCCACAACTACTACCAAACTTTGAAATACCCATAATTGATGCACCACACCAAAGCAATATTAGGCTTTCTTCACATTTTATTGATACAGAAAAAGTACAATGTTCATTTCCAAATGCACAAATATTTCCTAACCCACATAATGCGGTTGTGGCACCAGTTGGTTATGGGTTATTATATAACTTCCATACAGTTGCTTCACCCAATTTTGCACCAGCCGGATGGCATGTACCTACAGATGAAGAATTATCGTTATTGGTAAGTAATCTTGGTGGGGCTGCAATTGCCGGTGGCTCATTAAAGGAAATTGGTTTCGAGCATTGGGCTGAACCCAATACCGAAGCCACCAATGAAACCGGTTTCAGTTTTCCCGGGGGTGGTTATCGTTCTTTATCGGGTGCTTTCAGGATGTTAACTTATCATGGCTTCATCTGGACATTATCTGAATACAGTGAAACAAATTCCATTGCAAAATATTTTTCCTTCAACTTTGGGACTGTATCAACTTCAAATTATTCTAAAAACAGGGCTGCATCTGTCCGCTTGATTAAAGATGATGACATAGACCCGGAAAGCTTGATTGATATTGATGGAAATATCTATGATACAGTTAAAATAGGAGACCAGGTTTGGTTAGCTGCAAACTGGAAATGCACCAAATATAATAATGGTTCTGATATCCCCAATATTACCGATGGTACAGAATGGGCAGCATTAGAAACACCTGGCTATTGCGCCTACAATAACGATTTAGCAATTGTTTAATTTTACTTTTATGCTATTGACCAATTCAGATATTGACAATTGCTGCCAGACCATCGTAGCCCATTCAAAAAGTTATGATATGTATTCCTACATTGTTTTCGATTCCCTGTACAAAACAGGCTTACGAATTAATGAACTGCTAGACTATTCCAGGGTTTCCATTATAGATACAAATTCTGTCCTGGTCCAAACACAAAAATTCTCAAACCCCAGGGTAATCCCGATTACGGATTTTAACCCTGTTTATATTTCACACCTGGCTTCCGGTTCTTTAGATGCATTCATCCGTTCCTATTCCTACTATTCTGAAAAAATGTTTTTGTACAACAGCCTGTTTCATAAGCTTTACATCAACAGTAAAAGAATTTCCACCCACTTATACAGGCATAACTTTGTAAAAAAACTTTTTGCAGATGGCTATTCAATTTCTGAAATTTCCAGCACCATCGGTGAGCGCGATGACAAAAACACCCTGGGCTATGTTTATTCTCAAATTTCTTCTTTGGGGTAAAAAATGAGGACGCAAACTCGATGAAATTTACGATGAAAACTCGACAGTTTTCCCGATGCATTTTCGATGGTGGCAACGATGCATTTTCGACATAAATATCGTTGAAGATTCGACAAATTTTTCGAAGCAATCTCGATGAAGTTTCGACAGTAAACTGTCTGTAATTTCGATAAGATTTAGTTTGCAACTTCGTTGCAACCTGTAAACAACCTAAAAGTAAAATGAAATTATTGTGGCAAAGAATAAAGGCAAATGATTTTTATTTGATAATTTTACCAAATAAATATTAAAATGTTGTCAAAGTACTGATATTAAAGGCTTAGCTTATTTGATAGAAACATAATAAAACACAATGCACAAAAAAATAATATCTGCCGGTGAAGGCATAAAAACAGAATTTAAAGAAGCAAAAGACAAATTGCCAAAGTCTTTATTTGAAACCATTTGTGCCTTTTTAAATACCGAAGGTGGTAAAGTTTATCTTGGTGTAAAAGATAACGGAGCAATTATAGGCATCAATGAAAAATACAAAGTTCAGTTAAGAAAAGATATTGCAAATCTATCCAACAACAGGCAAAAATTAGAGCCTGTTTTTATGCTTTATACTAGCGAAGTCAAACTTGAAGGTAAAACTGTGCTTGTAATTGATGTTCCCGAAAGTTCCCTGGTACATAAAACTGCAGGTGAAATATATGCCCGTAACGAAGATGGTGATTATAAAATTAACCAACCTGAAAAAATTGCAGCAATTGTAAATCGTAAACTAAGCTTTTTCTCTGAACAAAGGGTTTACCCGCAATTTACCCTAAATGATTTAAAGCCTGAACTATTTGAACGAGCCAAAAGGCTAATTACCATAAATTATCCTGAACATCCATGGTTAGAACTTTCATTTGAAACATTCTTGAACCGTGCAGGTTTTATCCGAATATCAGAAAACGGAAAAGAAGGTTTTACCCTTTCAGCCATTCTAATGTTTGGTACTGATGTAGCCATACAAAATGCAGCACCTGCATATAAAATTGATGCCCTTGTCAGAAAGCACAATCTAGACCGCTACGATGACCGGCTTATCATCCGCACCAACCTTATTGATGCTTACGATTTACTAATGGATTTTATGTCAAAACACCTTAACGAACCATTTTATCTGGAAGGAACAATACGAATAAGTTTAAGGGATAAAATTTTCAGGGAGTTGGTTTCCAACATCATTGCCCACAGGGAATATCTTGATGGACGTCCGGCAACAATCGTAATTCACAAGGATAAAGTTGTATTTTCAAACCCCAATATCCCAAGAAAAAAGGGAGTTATTGACCCAAAAGAATTTACACCCTTTTCAAAAAACCCAACCATCAGTAAACTGATGTTGCAAATGGGGCGTGTTGAAGAAGTTGGTTCCGGTATGCGGAACGTATATAAATATTTACCCCATTATGCCAAAAATGCTAAAGCTGAATTTTTGGAAAACGATATGTTTACCACTACAATTTCCTTAACAAACTCAGGGGGGGTGGGTGATAGGTTGGGTGATAGGTTGGGTGATAGGTTGGGTGATACTCAAAAAAGAATCATCAATGCCATAAAAGAAAATAAATATATTACAATTCCAGAACTTAGTAAAGCTTTAAGTGTCAGTACAACTACTATAGAAAAACACTTGTCAAAACTGAAAGAAGACAAAATTATTTCACGGGTAGGTACAGCAAAAACCGGTCACTGGGAAATTTTAATTTCTTTGTAGAATCGTTATTTAAATCCCCCCCCCCCAATAATATTATAAAACAATTCAAAATACTGAAATTCCCATTTCAGTATTTTTTATTTATATCCCTGATTATAAGCAAATAGCCTAATCCCCTGATTGCATAATTTCACAATTGCTATCATTTTTTGATTGCATTTT
>JBDLJL010000330.1:0-3477 GCA_039714415.1 Bacteroidota bacterium | reverse complement strand
TTAAAACAACTATTACAATTAATTCTAACTCAGCTAGATAAAAAAGGTAGTTTATTCGGCATACCAAAGGATTTATTCTTTACCCCAAACCAAAATGATATTTTCCGCTCAAAGCGATTCGGACAATTATTAGAAACACCAATAGGGGTTGCAGCAGGTCCCCACACACAAATGGCCCAAAACATTGTGGCTGCATGGTTAACAGGTGCTCGTTTTATTGAACTTAAAACCATACAAACACTTGATGAACTGGAAGTTTCTAAACCCTGTATTGATATGCAGGACGAAGGATATAATTGTGAATGGTCGCAGGAGTTGAAAATAAAAGAATCTGTTGACCAGTACCTAAATGCATGGATTATCATTCACATTTTGAAAGATAAATTTGGCTGGGATACAAATGAACCGGGTGTAATTTTCAACATGAGTGTTGGTTACGATTACAAAGGAATTTTAAATGAAAATGTGCAATGGTTTTTTAATAAAATGGCTGATTCAAGCGTTGAATTGAACCAAAAAATAGAAAGTATCAGGAACATTTATCCAAATATTGACAAGCTAAGCATAAACCCACGAATATCTGATAATATTACGCTTTCCACAATGCATGGTTGCCCACCCGAAGAAATTGAACAAATTGGTGAATATCTGATTACTGAAAAAAAACTTCATACAGCCATTAAGCTTAATCCGACCTTGCTTGGAAAAGAACAATTACAGGAAATTATTAAAAATTCCGGTTTTGAAACCCATGTACCTGATATTGCTTTTGAGCACGATTTGAAATACACTGATGCTGTTCGAATTATCAAAAAACTACTAAAAAAAGCAGATGAATTTAACCTGCAATTCAGTTTAAAGTTGACTAATACTTTAGAAAGCCTGAATCATAAAAACATATTCCCCGAAAATGAAAAAATGATGTATGCAAGTGGTCGTGTGCTACACCCAATTTCGGTAAATGTGGCAAAAAAACTGCAAAATGATTTTAACGGTGCATTGGATATTTCATTCTCTGCCGGAATTGATGCATTTAATATTGCTAATGTGATTTCATGCGGAATGTATCCGGCAACGGTTTGTTCTGATATATTAAAACCAGGCGGTTATGGCAGGTTGAATCAATATATTGATAAAATTAAGGAACTTAAACCTGAAAAAGACACAAACTCAAATCTGCAAAAACTGAATAAATATGCTGAGCAGGTTCTGCATGACAACAGATACAAAAAAGCCGATTTTCAAGAGCCAAGTATCAAAACCAAAAGAGAATTAAAAGCTTTTGATTGCATTCATGCACCTTGTGTGGATACCTGCCCAACTAACCAGGATATTCCTGATTATATGTACCACACAGCTAATGGAAATTTTGATAAGGCATTTGAAATAATCAGGCAAACGAACCCTTTTCCGGCCACTACAGGAATGGTTTGTGACCATATCTGCCAAACAAAATGCACACGAATCAACTATGACAGCCCACTTTTAATCAGGGAGATAAAACGTTTCGTTACCGAAAATGCAAAAATAAATTCAGGCTTAGAAAAATTACCGGCCAATAATCATAAAGTCGCAATTATCGGTGCAGGTCCATCTGGTCTATCCTGTGCATATTTTTTGGCTTTGGCAGGATTTAGTGTTGATGTGTATGAAGCAAAACCGAACCCTGGTGGCATGGCTTCAGCTGCAATACCTGCTTTTCGTTTAACGGATGAAGCAATTGATATAGATATTAATCGAATTAAAGAGTTCGGGGTAAAAATTTACTATAATCATAAAATAAACACATCAGCTTTTGACGAGTTAAGGAAAAACAATGATTTTATCTACATTGCAGCAGGTGCACAAGAATCTAGAGCATTTAACATAAAAGGTTCAAATGCAAAAAGAGTTCTTGACCCTCTTGAATTCCTTTTTAATGTTAAAGCAGGAAAGAAAGTTAATATCGGTAACAATATAGCCATAATTGGCGGTGGAAATACGGCCATGGATGCAGCCCGGACTGCGAATAGGTTAGTAGGGAAAAATGGCAAAGTGACCATTATATACCGACGTACAATGAAACAAATGCCAGCGAATTTTGTTGAGATACAAGCAGTGATGAATGAAGGAATTGAAATTATTGAACTGGCAGAACCAATTTCAGTTAACAATACAAATGGCAATATTAAATCCCTTACTTGCACCAAGATGAAATTGGGTGAAAAAGATGATAGTGGACGGGCAAGGCCGGTTAAAATTCCTAATTCAGAATTCGAGATAGAACTTGACACAGTGATTCCCGCTGTTGGACAGAACATAGCAATTGATTTTTTATCTGAGAAAAAGTTAAAGACCAAACAAAACAGCTTTGAAACCCAAATTCCAAACATTTTTTTAGGTGGAGATGCACTAAATGGTGGTTTATCAGCCATTGCAGCAGTTGGAGACGGCAGAAAAACTGCTCAGGAGATTATTGACAAAATAGGAATTGATTTTAATACCAGGCCGGAAAGCAAACGAGCTGCAAGCCCTTTGAGCAGTCTAATGACAAAAAAAGCAGTTAAAACAAATCCTGTAAAAACAAAAGAAACAGCACTTACAGACCGGAGAAACTTTAAATTAATTACCTCCCCTCTCTCGAAAGAAGAGGCGATTAAAGAAGCCTCACGATGCCTTTTGTGTGACGAAGTTTGTAATATTTGCACAACGGTTTGTCCAAATTTGGCTTTTCATTCATATGAAATTAAACCTGTTAAATACGAGCTTCCTAACTTGCTTGCATCCAATGGAAAATTAGAATCTACCGAAGGTAAGAATTTTGAAATAACACAAAAGTATCAAATATTGCATATAGCAGATTGGTGTAATCAATGTGGAAACTGTAATACATTTTGCCCAAGCTCAGGTACACCATATAAAGAAAAGCCTCACTTACATTTAACAAAAGAATCTTTTGACGCTGATACTGAGGGTTATTATTATTTAATTGATGAAAAAACTTTATTCTATAAAGAAAACAATCAACTATATACTTTAAATGAATTTGCTGATTATTATCAGTTTAAAACAGATAAATATAACTTACATTTGGATAAAAAAACATTCAGCCTCATAAAGCATGAAATAAAAGAAAAAACAAGTTATGAAATACCTTTGCAGAAAGCTGCTGAAATGAGTGTCGTTTTGAAAGGGATACAGTCTTTCTACGGATGATTTTTAAAACCGCAAAGACGGGAAGACGCCAAGAAAAAGAAGGACATTAAAAAACAGGTTAATTAAATTATAAACTCTTTGCGACTTTGCGGCTTTGCGTGAAAAAAATGTCTCGCGCTAAGACGCTAAGACACCAAGGAAAAGAAGGACAATAAAAAACAGACTAAGTTAATTATGAACTCTTTGCGACTTTGCGGCTTTGCGTGAAAATAATACTCGCGCCAAGACGTTAAGATGCCAAGGAAAAGAAGGACAATAAAAAACAGACTAAGTTAATTATGA
>JBDLJL010000329.1:0-3477 GCA_039714415.1 Bacteroidota bacterium | reverse complement strand
AAAAAAACTGCAAATAGCGAGCTATTTAAAGCGTTTTTTTAAGCAGAAAAAGGACAAAAGAACAAGTTTGAATGTAAAGGTTATTTCTTAACGAGCACTAAAATAACCTTAGACCGTTTTTGACATTATTTATAAAACAACACAATTATTATAAACCACAGCCCAAACTTTCCGTATAACACTATACCCTCACCCCCATCACCAAAATATCATCGGTTTGTTCGTATCCTTTCATCCAGGTTTTTAGTTCCTGTTCCAGTAATTCTTTTTGTATGACCATTGGTTTGTTGTGGTTTTCTACCAATATTTTTTGAAAGTTCGATGCTCTGAATTTGAAACCTTTTTTACCACCAAACTGGTCCATAAAACCATCTGAAAACAGGTAAAAAATATCACCATCACTGAGCTGAATCTCGTGATTGGTAAAGCTTGGTTTTTCATTAGGATAATAACCTATAGGCATCTTATCGGCCTTAAATTCTTTTAGTTCACCATCCTGAATCAAATACAAGGGATTGTTTGCCCCAGAATATTGTAAAATATTGGTTTTAGTATCAAATGCACATAAAGCCATATCCATTCCATCGTCAGCTTCGCCTTTTTTACCGGTTTGACGTAAGGCTTGTTTAATTTGTTTGCGCAGTTCATTTAATACGTGGTTGGCTTGTGTAATTTTTCTTTTTTGCACAATTTCATTAAGAAAGGACATACCCAACATACTCATTATGGCTCCGGGTACACCATGACCTGTGCAATCGACCGCTGCTATAACAATGTAACTATTAATTAGCTTTATCCAGTAAAAATCTCCACTCACCTTATCTCGTGGTTTAAATAGAATAAAGTTTTCCGGTAATATTTCATTTATATAAGCCTCGGGTGGTAAAACAGCTGATTGGATTCGTTTTGCATACAGAATGCTATCTTCCAATGATTTATGATGGAGATCAAGTTGATCTCGTTGTGAGCTTATTTCTTCGTTTTGTTGTTGTAATTCTTCTTTCTGACACTCTACTTCAGTAGTTCTTTCTTTCACTTTTTGTTCAAGTCTTTTTCGGTCTTGTTTCAATTTTGCGGTACGCCATTTTACAATAGTCCAAATGAATAAAACTCCAATAATAAAATAAAGTGTTCGAGCCCACCAGCTATGCCACCATGGAGGGTTTATTACAAAACTATATTCAAAAATATCACTCCACTTTTTTGAGGCACCGATTGCCCTTACTTTAAAAACATATTTCCCATAAGGAATATTCCTATAATCTGCTTTGTTTTCAGGGCTTTGAAAGCTCCAATGTTCTTCCAGGCCTTTCATTTTGTATTGATATTTTAACTTGTGAGGTGCCGCCCAATCAATAGCTGAAAAATAAAAAGTTAAGTGGTTATACCTGTGAGGTAATTCCAAATTTAATGGATAATTATAAAAAGGTTCAATACTGTCGAAGACAAGCTCCTTATAAAATGTTTCAGGTAATGTGTTAACATTGCTGTCTCTTATCCGAGACTCTTCTTTTAATAACCTATAATCAATATTTTTCTCTTTTATTTGAATTGTTTTGAGTTGAATGCGGGGTATAGATTCAGGTAATTCAAACTTGTTCAGATCAAGCATACTTAGTGAATTATTAGTTCCGAACCACATATGGTTTTTACTGTCAAGATAAATAGCATTTTGAAATATTAATAAACCTTTTAAACCATCCATTGTTCCAAATGTATATGATTCCTTATCATCCTGATTTTCAAGTTTGGATTTATCTTTTGCTCCTGTAAAAAAATTAGCTGGTTTCAAATAGCTAAGTCCTTTAAAGGTCCCTATCCACAAATTCCCGTTATTATCTTCTAGCACTGAAGAGACGAAATTATGACTTAAACCATTTTCAACCGTATAATTGGTAAAGCCTTTTCCATTAAAACAACTTACCCCACCACCTTCGGTTCCAATTAAAATATTTCCATCTTTGTCCTCTATAATTGAATAGACCAGATTACTCCCTAGACCTTGCTTGGTAGTATAATTAGTGAAGTTTTTTCCATCATAACAACTTGCACCCCCGCCCCACGAACCTATCCATAGTTTTCCGTCTTTGTCTTCACAAAAGGGCCTGACACGATCGGCTCCAATTTCCTTTATTGCGTCAAAGTTCGTGAAGTTTTTTCCATCCCAACGACTTAAACCACCTTCCCAGGTTCCTATCCAGATATCGCCTCTTTTATCCTTGAATAAATGAACAATTCCATAATCAGGTAGGCCTTGCTCGGTATTGTAGTGCATTAAATTTTTCCCGTCAAAGCAATTTAATCCGTTTTTAGTACCAAACCATAAATTTCCATCATTATCTTCAACTATTGATCTTATATCATTGTGACCTGGACCTGGTATACTTTTCTCCAAATCATAATTAACAAAATTTTTACCGTTATAACGGCTCACACCCCCGCCCCAGGTACCAAACCATAAGTTTCCACTTTTATCTTCAGTTACTGCCCTTACAGATTTATGAGCCAAGCCCTGTTCTTCAGTGAAATGATTAAAGGATTGAGGCGTATAACAAATTACTCCTTCTCCACTGGTTCCAAACCAAAGATTCCCATTTTTATCCTCAAGAATTGAAGTAATAATATTATGAGTTAAACCCTGTTTAGTGGTTAAATGGGTAAAACTTTTTCCATCAAAATAACTCAATCCATTATCCGTACCTACCCATATATTCCCTCTATTATCTTCTAATAAATTGTGATTCAGTATAATATTATTACTACATAAGCCTTGTTCTTTAGTATAATAGGTTAATGATTCGCCATCAAAGCAGCTCAATCCTGTTCCATATCCGGTAAACCAAATCTTCCCACTTTTGTCTTCCAGGATTGAATTGGCTTTATAAAAACCATTTTTTGGTATATAATTAGTAAAAGACTTACCATCAAAACTGCTTATACCTCCCATTGTTCCAATCCAAAGCTTCCCACTTTTATCCTCAAGCATGTCTAAAGCATAATTATTACATAAACCTTGTTTTGTTGAATAATTTATGAAAGACTTACCATTAAAACAGCTTAAACCAGCGGAAGTGGCAAACCAAAGAAGTCCATTTTTATCCTGAAGCATTGAATTTACAATATTGCTACATAAGCCCTGATCCGTTTTATAGTGGGTAAAACTATTACCATCATAGCAACTTACACCACCAACGACCCTTGGATAAAGAAACCAAAGGTTTCCACTTTTGTCTTCAAAAATTGAAGAAACCCAATTATTAAACAAACCTTCCTTTTTTGTATATCTTGTAAATGAATATCCATCATAACAAATTACTCCTTCAAAAGTCGCAAACCAAATATTCCCTTTGCTGTCTTCAAGCATCGACCAAATTACGGCTGACAGACCTTCTTTTTGGCCAAGGTATTTAATATTTCCAGTAACATTGTCTCTGTAATCTGGTGCTAAGGCTGTTTTAGATTGGGGGGTGGGATATC
>JBDLJL010000328.1:0-3508 GCA_039714415.1 Bacteroidota bacterium | reverse complement strand
TCAGGTACAGCTCTTCTTTATTATTATGAACTGAATGTGCATAGGCAAATTTTAGGCGTTTTAGGTCAACATCAATTAATGCATCTGTATTTTTATTATCGCTTAAACGAAACTTTAGTAAATCCTGTAAAAGCTGTTGGGCATGGAAATGCAATGATAAAGTATCTGAAGAACTAATGTCCCGGGAAATTAAATTTTGGGCATCAGCAAAATAAAAATCTTCTTTTAGCTCAAAATTATCAGCTGGTTTTGTAAGGGCAATTTCAGTATTTGAATAAAAATCAATAGCCTTATGCGCCAGAAAATCATAAAGGGTGGGGCGGAGGTTCTCAGCTTTGCTGCCAAATCGTACCAATTCCTTATAATCTTTAATATTAATTTTTTTAAGACCTTCAATATTTGAAAGTGAAAGCGTATAATTTTTAATTATTTCACCAACAAGATTGTCCAGTGTCCATGTTTGCATGTCTTTGTTATCAAAATTAACCGTATTGCTCCGGTTCCTGAATTTATAACGATTATTTTGATAATACCACCAGTACATATCAGCCAACATGGTGTGCATTACAGCATTATCAGGAAAAGTAGCATCTTTTACGGCAGAGTCAAGCTCGTGACAAAGTGCCTCAAAAGCATTTTCTTCATTTTTGTTTTTGTATTTTAAGCGATAAATGAATGATTTTATTACTTGTTCCGAAATTTCATCTTTTTTTGCCTGTACCAATATTTCATTAACTACTTCAAGGGCAGACTTGGGCAATCCCTTCTGTTCAAGACTGTCAATTTTTTGCCATTTTTCTTTATAAAACTTCATGTTTTGGGCATTAAGGTTATTGAATATTATTAACAATAAAGCTGTAAGGAATAGGGGAATAAGTTTTGTTTTCATTTTTTTATGTTTTATATATTTCACGCAAAGACGCGAAGAACTCAATAATGATTGTTAAAGATACAATATTTAGATGAAGAGGGAAGTGGAATTCCATAAAAACATTTATCTGAGTGTAGAGTATGATTTAAATTGCAAAATAAGAATAATTGCATTAGATACCGAAAGTGAAAAATACGTAAAAAGCACCATAAACAAATTACGTGAACAAAGAAAAACAATAATAATTATAGCACACAGGCTAAGCACAGTAATAAATGCCGATAAAATAGCAGTACTTGAACAAGGCAAACTAATAGAAGAAGGCAACCATGAATATTTATACAGCAAAAAAGGAAAATACTATAACTTATGGCAGCAGCAGTTTCAGATAAATGCTGCAACACCTGCACAATGAACGTCATTGCGAGGGAGAGAGCCCGAAGCAATCCCCCAAAGTAAGCTATGCTGTAAATTACAACTAATAAACAGCAGAGCAAACAATTAGGGATTGCTTTGCTACCGCTCGCAATGACGGGCAATTAATGAGCAGTATCGTATAATAAAAATCATAATCATCAGCGTTAATCAGCGTCTAAAAACTTAGAATTGAGCATGCAAAAGGCCAAAAGAAATAAATGGGGGTTATAATAATACCTTAAACCTGCAAAGTGAGGGTGTGGCTCATTGGCAAACAGCGTGTTACAATAATTTTGTCTCACTGTTAATTTACAAGCCACGCCCTCACTAACATAATTCTGGCTTTTGAAAAGATACCTCCCTATGTTAAAAAACACAGGTTGGTATTTTTGTGCTTAAGAGTTTAAATTAAGCAAGTATTTTATTATTTTTGGTCAATAAACATTGCTTAAACCTCTAAAATTCTAAAAATGAAAATCACATTTAAAAAAATAATTTGGGCAGTCGTAATTCTTATTGTTGCATTTTTTTTGTTTGATATTATAACAAACCCTGATGATTTTGTGCAAGGCATAAAAGATGGTTGGAATGCGTACCCTTAAATTAAATTAAAAACTATACCGTTTTACATGCAGGGCGATTGCGTTTAAAATGACGTTCAAAAGTCCAATGGGACGTTTTGAAGTCTTTCCCTGACTTTTGAATGTCCGATAGGACTTCAAAACGTCTTAGTATAAATCATAAAACCGTTCTATAATTCTTAAACCCGATTGCCCTGGTTTTACATGGTACTATTATGATAATGTCATGTATTTTAATTATAAAAATAATGATTAATAATACTGATTACATATTACGAATGGTTGAAGAAATAGGTAGAGCTATTGCAAAAATAATTGAATTAAAAGAGCGGGGTCAATATGACAAAGCGTTAGGTTCTAAAATGTAAGAATTGTAATTTAGATAGCACTACATTATATACAAAATGCTGATATGTAGCGCTATTTTAAATGAACCCAACAAAAAATTAAAAAAAATCCTTTCATCCGAAAGGATTTTTTAGTTTCAGGAATTGTATCATTTGTAATTACTATGAAAAAACTTAATACGCCATTAAAATATGACATTTATTTACAAAGCTATGTGTATGAGCACGAAGTAAGCTTTGAATTTGGGTTTTACACCAAAGAATTAAGCACTGATAAAGCAAAAGAGATAAATGGGGGTTATAATAATACCTTAAACCTGCAAAGTGAGGGTGTGGCTCATTGGCAAACAGCGTGTTACAATAATTTTGTCTCACTGTTAATTTACAAGCCACGCCCTCACTAACAAATAGTTGAATATTAGCTTGTTGAATAGTTTAAAATAAACAATAATTCCGGCTTTTAATTAAAATACTAACCAGTGTTAAAAAATACAGGTTGGTGTTTTTGTGCTTATGTTTTTAATCATTTAATAACCTGATAATTTCATGGTATAAATCGGGGATTTTTTGAGTAACAACATCCCAAATCAAATCGTAATCAACCCCAAAGTATTGATGAATTATTATATCCCTTAAACCTGCAATCTTCTTCCATTCTATTATAGAAGATTTTTGTTTTGTTAATTCTGAAATATGTTTTGAAGCTTCGCCTATAATTTCAAGACTGCGTTCTATTGCACGTGATAATAGATCATCATCCAATAAATCTTGAAAATTTTTATTCTCAGTATGCTTAATAATTATTTCGCATTCTGCTTTTATATCCAAAAGAAAATCTGAATCAGAACGCCGCATATTCTACTTCGTTTAATACGTTTTGTGTGAAATTACGGTTTATAGGTAAAGATTTAATGGTTTTAATATCAATTTCCTTGTTAAAAAGCGTTTTTAAATAAAAATACAAATCCATATAATTATCAAAATTTTTCTGCTTTGGAAAAAATTCAATTAAAAAATCGATATCACTATTTTGCGTTTGTTCATTTCTTGAAAAAGAGCCAAATACACCTATTTTCTTTACACCAAACTTTTTTAATGTTTTATAATTTATGGATAATTGTTGTAATATTTCTTGTTTATTTAGCATGAAACATTTTTTACATAATACAAAGATACATAATTTTGTGATCTGGTTTTATTAATCAGTTAAATTAATGTAGCGTTATTCTTCTGAGTTGTGAACAAAAAAACAGCTTTGGAAAGTTGTTCTACTTCAACTCCACATAAACAGC
>JBDLJL010000327.1:0-3510 GCA_039714415.1 Bacteroidota bacterium | reverse complement strand
ATGAAACGATTTATCGGATTTTTAAAAAAAGAGTTTTATCATATTTTCAGGGACAAACGTAGCCTGGTTATATTATTTGGTATGCCAATTGCCCAGGTACTCCTTTTTGGTTTTGTTATTACCAATGAAATAAAAAATGCAAAAGTTGCTATTTTAGACCATTCAAAAGATTACGTAACCAAGGAAATTACAAATAAAATACTTTCATCTGATTATTTTATACTGGATAAAAACCTCAATTCTGATAAAGAAATTGAGCATGTTTTTAAAGCAGGACATGTAAAAGAAGTGATCATTTTTGAAAATAATTTTGCCAAAAACCTTGAAAAAAGCGGGAAGGCCAATATTCAAATTATTACCGATGCCACAGACCCGAATACTGCAAATTTACTAGTCAGCTATACATCTGCAATTGTAATGGGGTATACTAATGAACTGAATGAACAAGTAAAACCCCCTATGCAAATTGTTACTAAAACAAGAATGTTTTACAACCCTGAATTAAAAAGTGTATTCATGTTTGTACCGGGTATTATGGCCATGATCTTAATGCTGATTTCTGCTATCATGACCTCTATTTCAATTACACGCGAAAAAGAAATAGGGACAATGGAAGTATTATTAGTTTCACCATTAAAACCGGTCCAGATTATAATTGGTAAAGTTACCCCTTATGTAACCTTATCGTTTATTAATGCAGTGGTTATTATTTTATTGGGGATGTTCGTATTTGGCATGCCGGTACAGGGTAATATGGTGCTATTATTAGCTGAAAATGTACTTTTTATCCTTCTTGCATTATCGCTGGGGATATTAATATCAACAAGTACCGATAGCCAACAAACAGCCATGTTTATTTCAATGTTTGCCCTTTTGTTGCCAACTATTCTTCTATCCGGCTTTATATACCCTATTGAAAACATGCCCTGGATACTCCAGGTATTGGCCAACATTATGCCACCAAGATGGTTTATTGTAATAATAAAAAATATAATGTTAAAAGGGACTTCATTTAGTTTCGTATGGAAAGAAACACTCATTTTAGCAGGATTTACAGTTTTTTTCCTTGCAATGAGTGTTAAAAAGTTTAAAATAAGGCTTGAATAATTTCTAATGATTAATGTTGAATGATTAATGAATAATTGGAAATTTAAAATTGATTGTTAGACTACCGATGGATGAAAAAAAATGAAATTAATAGATGTACTTTAAATATTGAACAATAACAATATAAGTTGTTTAGCACTAATATGAAGAGAAAATATAACATAATAATTGTCTTAATTCTAACAGTCATCCTTAGTTATATTTACAATAACTTTTTCAGTAAAAGAATGATTGTTGGAACATATGTTAATAATAATTATAACGAAAAACCATTTTATGTTGAAATCCCATATAATATTGACACACTTAGACTTTTCGATAACAATCGATTTACAAGCCAATTTTGGGGTAAAGGCACTTATGAATTATTCTATTCTTTTAAAGGTACACAAATTAACATAAAATATAAATACGAATTTGGAGATGCTGTATCGAGTAATAATATTAAAAGATATTTTTTCGGGAAACCGAAAATAATTTTAGTTAAAGACCTAAGCTATTACTATGAGAAAATTAAATAAACCAAGCAAAAAACTAGCTGAACCATTAATAGTTGAAGCCAAGGAACTAACATCAATTTTTATTGCATCACGAATAACAGCTGAAAAAAACAAACATAGAAATTAATACTGTATTATTTATTAATCATTATACATTCAAAAAGGTGCGGACAATAAAATTTATATTAGAAAAAGAATTTAAGCAAATATTCAGGAACAAAAGCATGCTCCCAATAATATTTGTAGTCCCGTTTATCCAGTTAATTGTCTTAGTTCATGCAGCAACATTTGAAATCAGAAACATTAATATGATTGTTGTTGATAATGATTTAAGTACCACTTCACGAAAACTGGTAAGCAAATTTGAAGGGTCACCGTTTTTTAATGTTGTTAACAAAACATTTTCTGTAAAAGAATCTGAAGAAAGCCTTTTTAACGATGAAGGAAGTATTGCTATGATAATCCCCTCCGGTTTTGAAAAAAGTCTTGTACGAGAAAAATCTGGTAATATTCAGTTATTAATTAATGCAATTGACGGGATTGTTGCCGGATTAAGTAATTATTATGCCGTTTCAATAATTGCATCACTAAATAAGGATATAATTGTTGACTGGTATGGGGAAACCAAAGGTGCAAACAGGATGAAACAAATAAATGTGGAATATTCACACTGGTATAATCCGGAGTTAAATTATAAAACCTATATGGTACCGGGCATTCTGGTGCTATTGGTAACAATTATCGGTATGTTCCTTTCCGGGATGAATTTAGTAAGAGAAAAAGAAATTGGGACAATTGAGCAGATAAATGTTACACCCATTAGAAAAAGGGAATTTATCATAGGAAAACTTGTACCTTTTTGGTTTATTGCCATGTTTGAACTGGCTTTCGGTTTAACTCTTGGAAAATTACTGTTCAATATCCCGATTGTTGGAAGTTTAGGGCTGGTATTTAGTGTTGCAGCCCTGTACCTCATGGTTATTTTAGGTATGGGTTTATTAATTTCTACAATGACCGAAAACCAGTTGCAAGCAATGTTTTTCTCGTTTTTCTTTAATATTGTTTTTATTTTAATGAGCGGGTTATTTACAGCAGTTGAAAGCATGCCTGATTGGGGTCAGTTTTTAAATAAAATAAACCCAATCGCATATTTTATAAGGGTAATGCGTATGATATTGTTAAAAGGTTCCGGTATTGCAGATATTATTCCGGAAGTAATTTCCTTGTTTATATTTGCCATTTTAATGCTTAGCCTATCTGTTTGGCGATACAGGAAAACAAGTTGATTATCGATCAATTGCTTTTACAAAAGGTTTTTATTAATTTTGTATTATTAAAACATTACAAATATGACTAACTTACAATTAAATTTAAAGCCAGATACACACAAAAAGTTTATGAATATACTTTCGATGTATTCAAATGAAGATGTTTTTTTTCAGAAAGTAATTAATTATCAAATCAACCTGCTTGAAAATGAAATAATTAACTTTAGAACTGATTTAGATGATTTAGAAAAAAAATATAATATGTCATCTGAAAAATTTTATAAATTATACAAAAAAAGTAAAACTGATGATAGTGAAGATACTTTATTATGGGCAGGGTTATATGAGATGTTTTTGGAAAATGAAAATAAAATTGCTGAACTACAAAAATGATAAATGAATTAATTTTTCGCTACGATAACGCAGAGTACCATCCCGAACTTTCTACATTTCCTAATCATAAACATATACCTGCCGCTATTGTTGAGGCTACAGAACCTGAATTACCTGATATTCTTATTGAAATTTACAAACTAAATTTCAAATAATAAGCTATTTAACTTCAAATCATATAACTAAATTACATTTTTTTGGAGATAAATATTCAATTTCACTACACTTTTTTGGAGATAAAT
>JBDLJL010000326.1:0-3517 GCA_039714415.1 Bacteroidota bacterium | reverse complement strand
AATTAATGTAGCAGCCGTTATTCCTAACAATATTGTTTTTAGTGTCTTCATTTTATGTACAATTATCAAGTAGTAACATTATTTAAAGGTTTTGGTTTTAGGGAAATATAGAAAAATTTGGAATTTACAACAAATCAATAAACTCCTTTTTGCTTAATTTTATTTGTCTAATAATTTCTAAAAGAGTTCCTCTATCTATTTCTTTATGATTTGGCACAACAGTTGTTCTGCAATCTAGATGACGTAAAAATATGTGACTTCCTCTTTGACGCACAGATTCAAATCCAATTTTAGATAGAATTTTAATAAGTTTTTTACCTGATAATCTGGGGAGTTTTTTCATTTAATGGGACCTCAAAATTTACTATAATCGTATCTTTAGAACTAGTTGGCAATCCCATTTCTTCAACATATAATTCAACTGCTTCTTTTAAATTTAATAGAGATTCTTCAATTGTGTGTCCCTGACTCACCACATCTAATTCAGGACAAAGAGCAACAAATTGCGTTTCCCCTTTTTTTATAATTGCTGTAAAAGATTTCATATTATATTTATAATAATCAAATTTATAAATTTTTGGTTATGTTATCTATTTTTATTTTTATTTTTGGATCAATATTTCAATTAGAAATTAGCATGTGGATTTATCCTCTGTTTTTATTCGCATCACTTGGTGAACCAAGTGGCCAACTAATCTCTTTACTTGCAAATCTTTTTATTTACTTTTTAATAGGAATGGGGATTGGAAAAATACTACAAAAAACAGGTTTCTTTAATTGGTGGAATTCTAAATCACGATTCATAAAAATCTTAATCACATCAACCCTTATAATAATTTTAATCATTTTGTTAATTATCTTTGAGACATATGCTTAATATGTTTTCTATCAATTCGCATCTATATAGATAAAACATCAAAATCAATAAATAATTTTTAAATGATGTAATCAGGGAAGGGATCGAATATTACTTAACTGATTACCAATTCTGAGAGTTCTATCTTCAATGAATTTTCTAAATTCAGAAGATTGGGCTTTTTGTGAAACGGCTTCAAGTAAGGTAATGGACTCCTTTGTTGAATATTTAATTACGCTACGAACGATGATGCCAAGCTGAAGATCTGATGGATGTTGTTCATTGACTCATTTAGTCAGCCACTTGAATCTTTTTTTGAGGGAGGAACAAGCAAGATTTCCTGTTTTGCCAGATTTTCTTTTTGCAGAAGATTCTCGGCGAGGACTTCCAAATCCAGACTAAACTCTCGTAGGTCTTTTTCATTTTCAGCCAAATACAAATGCCAGAGTTTATCTGCTTTATATCCAATTACTGGTTTAAGTTTATTGCACAGCTCTTCGACATCCTTTGCTGGTTTCATTAATAGCAAGGATTGGATTTGAATTTAAGAGGGTTGTATAAGGATTGGGAGGGTCTCTGATGGGGTTTGACGAGAAATAGTTTTGATATTATACTTAAGGTGTCTTAAGGGGATTCAGGTTTGCAAATTCTTTATTTTACTGGATATGTGAGAATAAAATCTTTTTACACAGGGGGTAAAATGGGAGATTTCATTTTTGAAAGGTTTGCTAAGAATACTGAATATTCTAAGCTTCACAAAGATGCTAACCAAACTATTGGCATAAGCCATCATAGTACAGGGTTAGGAAAACTGAAAGTTGTTGATAATGGGACAGAGTATGGAGTTCCAGTCTCAGATATTATTAACAGACCGTTATCAGAATGGAGAATTGATAAAAAATAGGAATTTATTTAAATTCCTTTTACATAAATAAGATGCCTGAGCGAGGTGTACTAACAATTTAAATTACCCTACCGAGTCATGTCGAGCACTTTTTTAATGAAGGTTTGAACCTCGCAGGGGCTCATAAAAATGCATCCATCTTTTTTTTAATCAGTTCAACTACACTTACACTGCCTCAAAAGCCTCAATAAGTTCCCGACGAAGATTGTTAAACAGTTTCGTGCTCTTGTAGTCTACCTCTAGCTTGTTCAAAGCAGAGATTATCCTGAGAATTTTTTGTACTTCTTTATAAATATGATTTCCTGCACCTTTGTAATCTGTTAATCCCCAGCCTTTTCCAATGCCTTTTGAAAACTTAATAATAATACTTGTTTTACTTTTAAAAAATAAGACATACAAACATGCTGAATCTGCTATAAAAGGTTACAGAAAGACAAAATTGTGCATAATTTAACAAAACTATGAAAAAAAGGTTGCAATACATCATAAATAAGAATAAATGTGAGTAAAAACTAGTAGTTGATCTAGTCAGTTTAAAATGTAAAATTGGTAATTTGTGATGAAGATTGATAAAAAAGGTTTATTGAAGCTCTTGGAAGGTAAAGGGATAACAAAAGCTAAATTGGCAAGAAAGGCCGATTTGACAAGGGGTACACTGGATAATTTTTTTAATGAGAACAGCGAAATAATGCCAAGACCAACTACAATTGGTGCGATTCAAAGTGCTTTGTTAGAAATGAATTTTGATAAAGATGAAGTTTTTCAATTTTTTAAGTAGAGAATTGTATTGGATTTTATAGGATATCACCAGTTTTCGAGTGAAAATGGGGAAGGCAGGGAATTGGAACAATATTTTAATTACTGGAGGGATAATTTCAGTCTAAGATACTTTTTCCCTATTTTTGAAAAAAGAGAGAGTAAACTGGAGGGTCATTTTTCAAAATTTTTAAAAATTGAACTGGATTTGCCAGGTAATTTGATTACTTTTGAAAAAGAAAATGTATATAAACTATTGAACGCATATAAGAAAATATCCAATTCAAAATATGTTACATCAATTAAATTACTTGAAGACCTTTGTAGATATGTTGATAAAAAGCATCCAAGTGTGAGATTCAACGGAATGCAAGCAAATACCTTTTTAGGGATTGAACTTGGGAAGCAAACAATTATCGCATCGAATTATTATAATACGACTACAAGTCATAAATTTACAGTGATTATGATTGATTCAAAATTGATAAAAGGAGGATAAAATGGAAATTAAAAACGTATCACTTGATGTAGATGTGGATGAATTTGCAGAAGATTTCAACAGATTTCGACAAGACTTATATAAATATCCTCACGAAGATACTTACATGAAAAATGAGGAGGTTGATGTATCTGAAAAAAGTAAAGAAATAATTCAGTCGATAATCGATTACACTGATCGCCAAAACGATTACTTGAACAGTTATAGATAAGGTAATGTTGGATGCAGCAACTTCATGAAATGTGTTGATTTTTTGAAGAAAGTTAATCTAATCAAAGAAAGACAAGTTGATGGAAATCCTTTACCTACTAGGTTGTTTAGCATAAAATAACTTTGTGCAGAACTAAATAACAATTGTGCAAGATTTTATTTTACTCTAGGTTTGTGCAAAGCCGGTTTTGGAGAATTAACAAATGATGAAGAATAAATTATATACAAAAAGATAATTTTTTTATTCTTTTTTTACAAATTCAACATTTTTTATATTTTCAAATTCTTTATC
>JBDLJL010000325.1:0-3524 GCA_039714415.1 Bacteroidota bacterium | reverse complement strand
CCCGATTCTAAACTGACAAAATTATTATTCCTTTGAAAACCCAGATCATTTTTGTTATATTTATCATCTCTATAACTAAATTCTATGTCATATTGGTGCTTGCCACCAAATTTACCAAATCCAAAAACTGCCTCATAACCAGTAGTATAGTCATGATTTTCGTGAATATTACTCATGCCGACTCCACCAAATAAACCATATTTACTATCCTTAGTCATTAACTCAAACAAGAGTGCGCTGACATTAGCATCTCTAAAGGAGCCTTTTCGTAACACGCTAGTATTTAACAGGGTAACAGATGAATTTTTATTAAACTGTTGATCAACGACCATAACATTGTAATTTGCCAAAGGCTCTGTTACTATTTCTCTTTCAGTCATATTACCAACATCATCTACTTGATTAATGGTGGCCTTAGTTTTTTCAGTTACAGCGTTAAAAACACCTATTCCCATACCTTTTTTGGTTCTTCCAGAAAGTTTGACAGCATTTAACATATCGACTTTGTCAGGATTGTTGATAATTTCTACATCTTCCATAATTTCAATATCTTCCCAACCAATAGGTAAATTTCCTACCCTGCGTGTATAGAAAAAATCAGCTTTTGAAAAAAGGTCTAAGCCTTCGGTAAAAAATTGTCTTTTTTCAGAATATTGCTGTTCGAATGGACCTAAATTCAAGACAATATCATCAAAAGCAGTCTGACCAAAGTCAGGTATTAAGGTGGCATCTAAAGTAAAATTTTCGCTTATTCCATATTTTAGATCCATACCTGCGCTCCACCCAAAAGAATAATCACCATCAGATTCTTCCTCTGAAGCACTTACATAAGGTGAAAGGTTTAGTCTAACAGGTGGTTCTATGTTTTTGATGCCCGTAAGAAGTCCATCATATTGTGAAGCTTTTCCTTTATCTCTGGGAATAAAATTCCAAGAATATTGGTCTTTGGTTTTTTGGTGTTCCCTGAAAAAATTAATGCCCCAAGTTTGTGCTTTTTCATTAGAAAAACGTAATGCTGAATAGGGAATTTTAATTTCAACGATCCAACCATTTTCAACTAGGTTTACTTCACTATACCATACAGCATTCCAACTCCAATCATCATTGCCATTAGGAAGTGTTTTTGCATCATTTTGATTGCCGGTACTCATCACAAAAAACATCGTTTGATTGATACCGTCATTTTGTGGATTGATAAATACTCCAAAACCATCTGCATTACCAAAATTATCTCGTGTTTGAAATTCCATTGGTATTTCTTCGGGTTTATCATTATGTAAAAAAGCGCCAAAATATATGGCATTATTATCATATACTATTTTTACTTCAGATTTCAAATTTTCAGGTTCTGGGGTTCCACTTCCCGGTCGAAACATTACAAAATCGGTTGCGATATTACTGTTTTGCCATGCTAAATCATCTAAAACACCATCGATTTTTGGAGGATGCTCAACAAACTTTGTTTCATAAGTTTTTTTCGAATCTTGAGCAATTAATTGAAAAGGTATAAAAATGAATATTAATAGATGTAAAAGTTTCATTGATTAGTGAATTTGTATAACAAAATTATAAAATGACTTTATTTACAGAATATACCTTCTGTTAATGTTTACCTAAAAAATAAGATTCTATTTCATTATTGCACTTCCACTACCAGCAACTTTTATATTATTTTTAGCCGGATTTCCTTTGTAATAGATATTACCGGAACCTGCTATAGATGCCTGCAAATTATTTGTAACGTAAATTTCTGCATCTCCGGATCCTACTTCTTCTAGTTCAATATTTTCACATTTAAAATCAAACCCAAATAAATCACCGGATCCGGCTTTTGAGCAATCAAATTCTCTAGAATCTCCTTTAAGAGTTATATCACCGGAGCCTGCCATAGAGCAATCTACATCTTGTGAAGATATATGCAGATCTATACTTCCGGAACCTGCTAATTCGATATCAAAATCATGAGCTGTTATCTTATCGGTGCCGTTGTAACTACCTGACCCTGCTAAAGATACTGCTTCGATCTTATTAAAAGGGACTGTTATTCTTACTACAGCATTAGGTTTTATCCTATATAGTTTCTTCCATTTGATGCTTAGTTTCCCATTTTTTACTTCTGTCACTAAATATTCTACTAAATTGTTTTCAATTGTAATTGTCAGCTTCCCTTCTTTTCCTTTTACCAAGTTGATGTCAAATGGACCGGCAACAGATATCTTTTCGTAATTACTGGTTGTTCTTGTTATGGTAGTTTTTTCGTTATTTCCCTTAATGGTTTTACCAAACCAGGATTGTGCTGTTAGATTAATACTCAACAGGACTAATATAATGGTGATACTTGTTTTTAGATGACTAAATGTTTGTTTTTTTATAGGTGTCATATAGAACTCACTATTAATAACTTCTTTATATGTCAAGAATCGTTGTGTTCGTTTCATTTTTTAATTGTTTATGTATGATTATTACTAAATTACTTTTGAGATCTGTATAGCTTGATCCCTCCATAACTTGAATTAATATGAAGGCTTGAATTTGTATTATCTCTATTAATATTTCCTTTATAGATCTTTTTTGACATTTTATCTTCCTTATAGCTATAATCAACATCTAGGTCATTAAAATCAATTCCGGCATAACTTGTTGATACATCAAAGTTTAAACTAGTTTCTTCTTGAATTCCAACTTTAACACTTGTGTAATCAGCTTCAATTACTACATTTTCGAATGACTTGTTTAATTGGTAAATTTTAATCGAACCGTAGTCATTATCTATTTCAAGTGACTTGTTTAGTTCGTGTATTTTAAGAGTAAAATAATCACCATTGCCTTTTATGTCTTGTACATTTTCGACCTTAATACTTCCGTAATCGCAGTTATATAAAATTTTATTAATATTATTCATTTCAAAGTGTGAATAGTCTGCATTTATCGCCAGATTGTTTGCGTTTTCAATTGAAATTTTTGAATAGTCACTATTTATTTCAGCTTTGTTTATATAATCGATATTTGATTGCTTACCATAATCCATATTAATAAAGTTATGTTTGTTGAGCAATTTGCCAATTTGAATCCCTCCATAATCACAATCAATATTACATTCTCCCTCTAAGTTGTCTATGTATATGCTACCGTAATCATTTTCTAAATTGACGTTATTAGAAACAGGCATTTTAATTTCATAATCAATGCTAAAACTTATATTTGTATTACTTCCAAACGAAAATAGGCTCCATGTACTTTTGGAATTCATAGTCGTTTCAGCATAAACATGTGTTTTAGTTTGTTTAAAATCAACATTTATATCGTCGAGTTTTTTGTCTACACGTTCTTCACTTTTGCATTCAACGGTAACTGTTACTAGTATGCTAACACTATTTTTATTCCATGTTGTAATGGTTAAATCACCATATCGATTGTCAATATCGACAGTATTATCAGCGTCAACAATATATTCTTTTGTGAAAGTTTTTGTTTTTTTATACTTACCATTGTCAATATTGCTTGAGAAACTAAAAGCCGTAGTC
>JBDLJL010000324.1:0-3568 GCA_039714415.1 Bacteroidota bacterium | reverse complement strand
AAAGGATATTGGCAATATGACTTTCCAAAATATTTGACATTTGGGAAAATCAACAAAGAAATTAGCCTATCTGAAACTGCAACAAGGGACTTAATGAATGAAATTGTAAAACAACCCGAAATTGGCAAGATATTTATCGAACCGCATCTTAAAAACAGATTGAATTTGACTAGTGGGAAAGTTCGTTTTCATGGTTGTGGAGCTGTACGACATGATGATCATATTCATATTCAATTGAAATAGATCTATTTGTTTGAGGTTTCATATTAGTTTTTTTGGCACAGAAAAGGCATAGCATCAATCTGATTAATATGCATAATTGTGGACATTATTATCTAAAAAAAAGGCACTCAATAAGCCTCTTTCTGTATAATAACTGGCTATTTGCCTCCATTTCATAGATAAATAACAAGTATGGGCTACAATTTGTGAGTAGAATAGATCTGTTTATTTGTTTTTTTTCGTTGGTATGAGTAATGTATACCAACAAAAAATACAGTATAGTTGGTATGCACCTTGACAAGAAACCGACTCCATTTTATAGTCTAGTGATTATTTACAAGGCATGTAATATGCTTTATTAGTGCAGGTTGCATATGTGTTAAAATGTTGAATAACTATCCATACACTTATAAAAGTTGCACCAACTTATTATATTACAAACTCATACCAACCATGCCAACGACACTCTACTTTTTGTATATTTGTATGCTGTTCAGAAATGCTAATAGCAGAACATTACAAACAATTTGAACCAAACTTACGCAATGAGAAGAATTAATTATTTGAGTGGAGTTTTAATCGGAATAGTTTTACTATCTTGTTCATCTGATGAAAATATTATTCCTGATGATGAAAATATTGTTCCTGACCCTCCTATATCTCAATTAATAAAAGTTGAACAAAGAAGTTTCACGAATGGAGAGTTAAATAATACAACCATAATGAATTTTATCAATCATAAACCTGTATTGTGGTCCTCCTACGACGAAACAAATCAACTTAATTATTATCAAGAATGGAATTATATAGATAATGAAGTATTGACTTCTATCAATACATACTTACCTGACGGACATTTAGAATATGAGTATACTATTTTTTATGACAATGAGAATAGATTTATTCAAACTATTCATAAAAAAAATGACATAATAATGACAACGAGAAATTTTATTTATAATACTGATAATACTATAACTAGTATTACAAATAGTGGTGGTGGTGATTCAACTAAAACATTTGAAATTAATAATAATGGAATAGTTGATAAAGAAATTGTAAATGGAAATGTTGTTGTATCTGTTCAATATGACAATTTCAAACCAATAAAGAAATCATTTGGGTCAATTTCATATGATTATACTTATTATGAAAATGGTTTAATGCCTTTTACTTTTGCGAGTTATTTCGGCATAAACCCAGTTAATGTGGTTTTGTTTAATAATAGTCTTGATTTTGCTTCAAATAGTTTAACAAATGAACTCATAAATGAAATCACAAATACAAATACAACCAAAAAATACATTTATACTCTTAATGACAATAACTTTCCTTCAAAATTTGAATATTATTATAATGGGGTAAAGACGCTTGAAAGTGATCTCTTTTATGAATAAAAATATTTCTAACACCTCCCATAAAAAAATTGCGAAACCGCTAAGCTAAAGTAAAAATATTCAGAATAAATGTAGAATACAACAATAAACTAACCCACACCAACAATCTTTTACTTTTTGTATATTCGTTCACTAATCAGAACTGCTCCTAAAAGGGTATATATCATAAAAATGTCCGTTTAATTAAACTATTAATGCATGGATCATAATAAAAATATCAAATTAACCGATAAAGAAATATTCACTCAAATATGGTTATCGCCAAGATTTGTATTTAAGTATATAAACGAAAATCATTACGATAAATATGTATTTGCATTATTGTTTCTTGCAGGTATTTCAAGAGCCTTAGACAGAGCTTCAATGAAAGATATGGGAGATAAAATGTCTCTATTTGTAATTTTGGGTATGAGTATTGTTTTAGGAGGGCTATTAGGATGGATCTCCTTTTACATTTACTCTGCATTATTAAATTGGACTGGAAAGTGGTTAGATGCAGAAGGAAACACCGATGCAATTTTAAGAATACTTGCCTATGCTATGCTTCCTTCTATTGTTGGTTTATTATTTTTTATCCCACCAATTGCGATTTATGGTAATGAAATGTTCAAAGCAGATGGAGATATCATTAATGCAGGATTATATTCCAATATAGTAGTATATGGATCTATAATTATAGAAGCAATCCTTAGTATATGGACAATTGTACTGGTGGTGGTTGGCATTTCTGAAGTTCAGAAATTATCTATTGGAAAATCAATTTTGAATATCCTTTTACCGAGTTTTATTATTTTAGTGCCTATTTTGTTAATTGTTTTGATAATACAAGCATTCTAGACTTACTTATTTTAAAAACTAGAAATGAAAAAAGAAAACAGGCGCAGACTAATACTGAGTTCCTCCTACATAGGAGCTGGTAATATTACCAGTGTTTTTAATAGAAAACCCAAAATACCCTACAAAAAACTCAAAGAAATATATGGTGATGAGTTAGAAAAATTTAAATCAAAACGAGTCTCCAAAAGTATCCCCAAAAGAAAATTAACCAATGCTGAAATAAAAGAGATCAGAAATAAAGTAAGAACGAATGTGCTGCAAGAAAGAAAAAAGAACCTGATTGTTGGTCTCATAGCAATAGTAATACTAATAGTTATAGTATATTTAATTATTGATATGTTTAATGATTACTTTTATTATCACTAAGCTACCTAAAATACAAACAAAAGACATGAAACAAATTTTACTACTGATTAGCATTCTATTTCAAACGATAGTATATGCTCAAACTACTATCAATTATAGACACTGTAACTGCACTGAAAACATTAATTATTCAGAAACAAATCATACTTTAAGAAATGGTACTTATGAATTTGTTTGTGATAATTCGCTTATAGAAAAGGGAAACTATGTCAATGGACAAAAAGATGGCATTTGGACTGTGAAAAATGAACTAGGAATTGTAGTCAGTAAAATAGAGTATTCTGAAGGAAAATTAAATGGTACTTATGAACTATATCATTTTGAAGGGAAACCAAAAATTAAAGCAAGTTTTGAAAATAATTTACCATCAAATGATTGGGTTTATTACAACAAAAAAGGGAAAATAGTCAAGCAAGGAAGCTATGAAAATGGTAAACCAAAAGGCTTGTGGAGAGTTTATAACAAAAAAGGTAAAAAAGTGGTGGCATCCTACAATTTCGACACACATAATAGCACCTTACCTGAGGTGGCTTCAAAATATAAGAACCCCTTTTTTCCTAGGGATGACGAAAGTGGAGAATATATCATTACATCATTTCCATACTCCAAAATCACTTCTTCAAACAAGCCAATAGGTGGATATATTCGTGCTAACATGTTGTATAATAATTTGTTTAATGTTCCTTTTGTTTTGATGAATACCTATTCTGATTTTTTCTTTATGGTAAATGCTGAAATTAATGAAG
>JBDLJL010000323.1:0-3579 GCA_039714415.1 Bacteroidota bacterium | reverse complement strand
GCGACACATTAAATGTTACTCTTGCCAATTACCACGAACGTGCACGGCCAATGTCAGCCGAATTGCTAAAAGAGGCTGATTTAAACAGAATTAAAGCAATTAGTAAAGAACGTTTTAAAAATGCTTCCGACTTCAAATTTTTCTTTGTCGGTAATATAAATACTGAAGAATTTAAACCGTTGGTTGAGAAATATATCGGAGGAATCCCAACACTTGAGGGACAGGAAAAATGGGTTGACCTGGGAATTGACAAACCTAAGGGTGTGGTTGAAAAAGTGATGAAAAAAGGCCAGGAAGAAAAGAGTATTCAGTATATCGTATTTCATGGCGACTTCGATTATAACGGGCAAAACAAAGTTCAGCTGAATGCTGTAGGCAAAATATTATCAACAAGACTTCTTGAGGTTATTCGAGAAGATAAAAGCAGTGTTTACTCAATTGGTGCACGGCCTTCGTCTTCAAAATTTCCGGATGAAAAATATTCGGTAACAATTTCGTACGGTACTTCACCCGATAAACTGGATGAGCTGAAAAAGGCTGTATTTGAAATTATTGAAGGATATGCCACAAACGGACCATCAGAAGAAGAAATTAAGAAAGCACAGGAAAAAATGTTACGCGAGCGTGAAGTAGCCCTTCGTGAAAATGGTTTCTGGATGAGTATATTAAGCAATACCTATTTCATTAAAGACGGCGATTTTTCTGAGTTCGGAACTTATGAAGAATTGGTGAAAAATCTATCTGTGAAATCAACACAGGAAGCATTTAAAGACCTGTTCGATTTCGAAAATTACATCAGCGTGGCACTTGCACCTGCTGAATAAAACAACGCATTTTAAAAAATTAGGCTGAAGTTAACTTTTAACTTTGGCCTTTTTTATGCATTAAAAATTTTAACTTCGTCCTTTAATTATACTAATAAAATGTTCCGAAATAGGATTTGTCTCCGGACTTCCTGCTTCGGACTTCCAACTATTTTTGAACTTATGAAACTATACTCGCCGCTGTTTATTGTTATCCGGATTATTATTTATGCGTTTATAATGTTTGGTATTGCCGAAGCATTATTTTACGATGCCGGTCATCCCCATGGCGAAAGCTATTTTGGCGAAATTACATTAACAGAAATAGGGCAGGAGATTATATTCTTTGTTCTGTTTATAATTTACCTGTGTCTGGGTTTTAAATGGAAAGAGATACAACCTGTTTCACACCTGGTGTCGTTGTTTTTTTTAATGTCGTTTATCCGCGAATTTAACTTTTTGGTAGAGAACTGGTTTTACCCGGTTTTGGTGGTGCTTGGTATTATGCTCTGGCTGATTATTCGCGACTGGAGAAAGATAAAAGGCGCTACTGTGGAGTTCTTTAGCAAACCTGCATCATCGTGGTTAATGTCCGGTTTTTTGGTCACCTTTATTTTTAGCAGGTTATTCGGGCGTTCAAAATTCTGGAGGTTACTCTATTCCGAAGATAACTACCGGCTGGCAAAAGCAGCTACCGAAGAAGGAATTGAACTGATGGGAGATACGCTGATGTTAATTGCTGCAATAGAGTTTACTCTTTATTATTATCTTGAAATACGACGTAAAAATTAACCGGCAACCAGAAATTAAAAGGAAAAAGATAAAGGGTTAAATTTAGCATCAATACCTGTTATCTAACTTCCTGCTTCCAACTTCCAACTTCGAGCTTCCCTCTCATCTCATCTCATCCACCTCCAGTTAATCGCATACCCAACCACAAAAACAGTAGTAAAAATTGCATTGGTTGTCGAAAAGGCATTCCAGTTAATCCAGATTGCCGGAAGGAAAAGAATTAAAACCTGCGAAATTATATAAAGAAAAAATCCGTCGCGGTGGCGCTTCCACATGCGAATTGCACCGGTTAAAGAAATGGCAAACAACGCCATCAGAATGGTAAAATAAAGTGGCGAAATGTCTTCGGTTGTGTGCCACGACGAATATTTAATAATCAGTTCCGAAGTTTTCTGAAAAAAAACTGAAGCAAGAAAATATCCGAAAAAAGCCACTGTGCTTCCAAAGAAGGTAAGGATACAAAGTGCACTTAACATGTGAGGACGTTGGTTGGAACTGTTTTTCATTTACAATCTATTTTTCGATGGCACAACTTTCAAAAATAATTTGATTTTTTGTAATGACTCTGGCTTTTAACCATCCGTATTTAAAATCACGGTTATTTTCATCTTTTATTCTTAAGCCTATAAATTTTTCTGTGTTTGTTAGCATACTCCATGGCCCTGTTGAGAGTAATGCTTCTGGATTGTCACTCCACATAAATATATGATTTGTAATAGATTCATTTTTCTTCTCTCCCGACCAGCAGTTGAGATTTTTAATGTCAGTATTTAAAGAAATTGTTTCCACCCATTTCATCTCTGATGTACTTCCTAATCCAATATAATACTCTTCTATCACCATTGCTACTTCAACATTATTTTTTAATAAGAGTTTATAACCTGAAAGGGGACGACTATGCCTGCCATCATAATCTGGGCTTTGATTGTTAACCTGGATAATGGTTATATCAAATCTACCATCCAAGTCAACATCAATTGAGTCCAGGCCTGCTCCAACCTGAAGTGAATCCCATTCTAATTCCAACTCTTTTCCCGGTGAAAAGATGTGATAATGAAAACCTTCATCGTATTGCCCGGTTATTACAGGTGTGTTATCTCCACGTTTAATACATGATTGTACAATTATCAGAATGATTAACAATCTAAATAATTTCATGGATTGATTTTATTAATGGTTTGTTTTATTAATTATTATTCAAAGTTGCAATCAATCTCCATCAATCACAAATTTTTCTTTCTCCTATGCCTTTGCCTCAGCCTTACTTTTTGCTCAAAGCTCACTGCTATCTTAAATGTTCAAAAATAATCGCTTTTTCTGTACTTTGTCAACAATTCGCTCTGTTAAAATATATTACCTTTGAACTTCAAATTTTTAAGAATCGATTGAAATGGAAAGAGACACTTTGGTTTTTGATATTATAAAGAAAGAGCGCGAGCGACAGCTTGGCGGAATTGAGTTAATAGCTTCGGAAAACTTTGTTAGCGAGCAGGTTCTGGAAGCTATGGGTTCGGTTATGACCAACAAATATGCCGAAGGCTACCCTGGAAAACGGTATTACGGAGGCTGTCAGTTTGTCGATCAGACAGAACAACTGGCTATCAACCGAATTAAGGAACTTTATAATGCCGAGTGGGCAAATGTACAGCCGCACTCGGGAGCTCAGGCCAATGCTGCTGTATTAAGTGTAATTCTGAAACCGGGTGATACTTTCCTGGGCCTCGACCTCTCGCATGGCGGGCACCTTTCGCATGGTTCGCATGTAAATTCATCGGGTATTTTATACAATCCGGTTGCTTATAAAGTTAAAGAAGAAACTGGTACAGTCGATTACGACGAAATGGAGGCGCTGGCAATCGAGCATAAACCAAAGCTGATAATTGGCGGTGCTTCGGCATACAGCCGCGAGTGGGATTACAAACGAATGCGCGAGATTGCCGATAAAGTTGGAGCTTTGCTGATGATTGACATGGCTCATCCGGCC
>JBDLJL010000322.1:0-3585 GCA_039714415.1 Bacteroidota bacterium | reverse complement strand
CTTTTATGTTCATTGATTTTATGGTAGGATTCGCCCAGGAAAAAATAATTCCATGGGTTACGATAATTGCTTCCCCACTTTTTACAAATTTCAATGGCTTTTTCAAAAGAAATTGTTGCATCTTTATATTTATGTTGCTGGTAATTGGCCAATCCAAGGAAGTACCAATATATAGTATTCATTTCTTCCATCTCAAGGAATTGTTTAAGGTACTTTATCTGTTCATTGGGGGTTTCAAAGTAATAGGCATTGAGGTGATCTACCTTAAGTTTTTCTTTTAAGGGTATTTCACCCCTTTTTTTATAAGCCAGTTTGCACCATTTCTTTGCCAGTTTATCCTGCCCGGTTATAGAGTAATTAAATGACAAGCCAATGTATGGGCTTATATAACTTGAATCAGCTTTTATGGCTTTTAAAGCCCATTCAATAGAGGTCTGAAAATCAAAATCCATAAATGCATTATAGCCGATGATATAATACCGAAATGCTTCAGATGAGTTTGTTTTAAAAGTTTCGTGATAATCGTGATAATCATACTTTTTAATTAGCTTTTTAATTTCGAGATAATTTTTTATTAATCCGGACAAAGAGTCAGCCAATGCAAAAATATCATCTTCGGTATTACCATTTACCTGGTAAGTTTTGTATATTTCTTCTGTTTCTGCATTTACCAACTGGACGTTAACCCTTATTTTATTCCCCGCCTTAAGAATATTGCCCATGATAAATGTCCTTGTTTCAAGTTTTAAAGCAAGTTTGCTTGCTACTGAAGGAGTGAGAGAAGCATAATTTACATTTTTGTTAGCTTCAAGTAAAGAATACATGGCCTGATACTGACGGACTGATAATTCTTCTGAATTTGAAAGAGTTGTAATTAAAAGATTTTGAAAACCACCCTGCCAGACATCATAAAGCGTATCACCGGATAAGTTTTGAAAAGGCATTACAGCAATAGAAATCCTGCCATCGGAATCCCTAATGTCTTCAAATTTATTTTTATTAAAAATATGGAATACATCAAAAGCAAAGATTACAACAATACTAATAAACAAAACTGTTGAAATAATAATAATAATTGGTTTTCTCTTTGGTTTAAAAACATGAACAAGCTCTTTTAAATCATATGGTTTTTCAGTCTCATATTTCCCCTTTTCTGTATCTACACCTCCAATATTTTTGTATTCCAGGTACCATTCAATTATGGTTGTAAGATTAATCAAAACCGTCCGCACCTGTCGCGAATCAAATTCTTTTGGGTGCGCTCCATAGGTTGAAATATTATTAAGGTTGTACATTGAGGTGATAATATGCTCAGGGATTATCTTTTCCCTGTTGAGTTTATCAATTTTGCCTTTTAAAACAACGGTTTTACTAAACGTAAGTGATTCATTTTTACAAATATCAGATACCATTACTTCAAGGCACCTTCTTGAAGAGACTAATACCCCAATTTCATCTTCAACCTTAATCAAGCGCTCCAATTCTTTCTCTAAATCCGGAATTTTACCTGATAAGGATTGATTGTAGTTTTTGAGTTCTTGTATTTCAGATGACCAGTTTTGCATTTGAATTATAATTAACTGTTAAGAATCTATTTATTCTTTTGACTTATAAATTTACGAAATAAATCGTTATGATAACAGGTTTATAATTAGTTAATTATTATTTGTACCGGTTCTGGTTTTAGATTTTCTGTGATATGGGCATTGCTGTCTGGTTCAAGTAATAAAAGCTTGCGCCAGAGTATGACCCCAAGCCCCTGAAAGGGGCTTAAGTTCATAGCTTAATAAATACGTACAAACATTGCTTGGGTGTTTTTATTATACTCCACCGTAAAGTCCCCTTTCAGGGGATTTAGGGGTCATTATGTGCAAAAAACTAAATGTGAAGTTTAATAGTAGTTTAAATGTTAACCCAAATTATTTACGATTTTTCCAAACATTAATTTTTGGTGTTAATTAATAAAGTCGTCCGATGACTATTTTTTCACCCCACTTTATCCATTAATTCAATGTACCTGGGGTCAGATTGAAGATTTAGAAAAGCATCTTTTATCAGATACCTGAAATAGATTAAGAAAAGTTCCCTTTCTTTAAAAGCGATTTTTAAATATTCCAATGCTGTTTGGTCATCACCCAGTTCTGCATATAACATCGCTCTTAACGAATAGGGGATGTAAACATTTTTGCTTCTTTGTTCAAATGAGTTTAAAATATCTTTTACTTTATTTTTATTGCCTGCTTTACTGTAAACTAAACCTAAAAAACTCATCCAAAGAGGTGCTTCTCCTGAAAGCTTCATTCCTTTTTCCAGTTCTTTAATAGCCTGTTTATAATTACCTTTTAAATAGTAAGCAGATCCCAAAGACCAATTAATCAACCCTGATTTAGGATGAAGGTTTGAAAGCCTTGTTAAATGTGAAACTGCTGAATCTAATTTGCCACCATAAGCCAGCCGTAAACCATGTATTGTGCTATAACCGAGATTAACCGGATCTAAAATTAATGTGATACTATCCATTTTTAGCGCTTCATCAGACCTGCCGGTTTGGTATAAAAAGTCTGCATAATAGTAATAAGCTTCCGCATTATTAGGTTTAAGTTGAATTGCTTTTTTGTAAAAAAAATCTGCCCTACTAAAATTAAAATCATACTCGTATTTTATTACTCCCAGCCTGGTAAAGGCAGAAGATGAACTATCCAATTCCAGAGCCTTTAAAGCATATTCTTTAGCCGGTTCATATGCATCTGAAGGTCTTATAGATGAGTAATTTGGTAAATTAGTATAGCAGCCTGATAATTCTAAATATGCATTGGCGAGTAAGGGGTCTTTTTCAATGGCTTTTTCTAATAAATTAATTGCCTTATGGATATCTTTTTCGGTTTTCTTTAAACGGGAAGCTTTTCCTAATAAATAATAATCATAGGCTTCCAGGTTTTCAGTTGGTATTTTCTCAATTTGTTTAATTTCTTCTATTGAAAGTACGGTTTTTAATTTTTGAGCAATTTGCTTTGCAATATCACTTTGGATGGTAAAAACCTGCTTCATTTCCCTGTTATAATCCTCTGACCAAAGATGTTCATCTGTTTTTGTATTAATCAGTTGCACCCATATTTTTAAATTATTACCCTGGTGTGCAATACTGCCTTCAATTATGTAGTTTACATTTAGTTCTTTAGCAATCTCGGGTAAGGTTTTAGGAGATTCTTTGTATATATATGATGATGTTCGCGAGCGTACGGAAAAGCTTTTTACCCTTTGAAGATGATTGAGCACCTCTTCCATAAATCCATCGCAAAAATAGGCTTGTGATTCATCATTGCTTAAGTTTCGAAAAGGTAAAACAGCTATGGATTTTTCCAGCTCTGCTTTATCAGAAGGTGATTTTTCATTGTTTTTGAAATCAACAAACAAGTAGGAAAAAATAATCACCGCTAGCAAGGCAAAACTTCCCAAAACATATTTAAACTTCTTACTCCTAATTTTTTTATTTAAGTAAAACCTATTATCCATAGCTTTAACATTTTTTTCTTCTTTGGATAAAGAGCTGACACTGGCATAATCAAGATACCAATCTAAAATAGT
>JBDLJL010000321.1:0-3714 GCA_039714415.1 Bacteroidota bacterium | reverse complement strand
TCAGGTTTCAGGTTTCAGGTTTCAGGTTTCAGGTTTCAGGTTTCAGGTTTCAGGTTTCAGGTTTCAGGTTTCAGGTTTCAGGTTTCAGGTTTCAGGTTTTCTTAGTGTTATTGTTACACAAAGATAAATCACAAAATAACAAAATCCAAATATTTTAGTGTATTTTTTACACTCTGAAATATATTTTTCTCATTAGTGCCACTATTTCAAGATGTTATATGTTATTTTTTTTTGTGGTTTTTTATATTACATTTGCAGAAAATTGCATTATTTAAGCTATTCACCATTTTATTTATTAAATATGTACGGAAAATTAAAAGATTTTTTAAAAAAAGAGCTTCAAAGCATTGATGAAGCAGGATTATATAAAAGAGAACGAATTATTTCTTCGCCGCAGGGAGCAGAAATAAAATTAGATTCCGGCCAAACAGTTCTTAATTTTTGTGCCAACAATTACCTGGGTCTTTCCTCCCACCCGAAAGTAATAGAAGCATCACAAAAAGCATTAGATACTCATGGATATGGAATGTCATCAGTTCGTTTTATCTGTGGGACACAGGACATCCATAAAGAGCTTGAGCAAAAAATTGCTGATTTTTTCGGTATGGAAGATACTATTCTTTATGCCGCAGCTTTTGATGCGAATGGTGGAATATTTGAACCTCTTTTTGGAAAAGAAGATGCTATTATTTCTGATGAATTAAACCATGCTTCAATTATTGATGGGGTCAGACTTAGCAAAGCTCATCGATACAGATATAAACATAGCGACATGGCAGATCTGGAAGATCAGCTAAAATTGTCAACTGCCCAACGTTTTAAAATTATTGTTACAGATGGTGTTTTTTCTATGGATGGCGATATTGCCAAATTAGATGAAATTTGTGATTTAGCAGACAAATACGATGCACTGGTAATGGTTGACGACAGTCACGCATCCGGATTTATTGGCGAAACAGGCAGAGGAACTCATGAACACCGTAATGTTATGGACCGTGTTGATATAATTACCAGCACCCTGGGCAAAGCTCTAGGTGGAGCTATGGGTGGATTCACTACCGGGAAAAAAGAAATTATTGATTTGTTACGTCAAAGGTCGCGACCCTATTTGTTCTCAAATTCGCTTTCCCCGGCAATAGTTGGTGCAGCATCGAAAGTCTTTGATTTGCTAAGTGAAAACACTGATCTTCGCGACAAAGTAATGGATAATGCGGTTTATTTTAAAGAAAGTTTAATAGCAGCTGGGTTTGATGTCAAAAAAACTTGTTCAGCAATTGTGGCATTAATGCTCTATGATGCAAAACTTTCGCAGGATTTTGCAGCAAAATTACTAGCCGAGGATATATATGTAATCGGATTTTACTACCCGGTTGTTGCCAAAGGTCAAGCCCGAATCAGGATCCAGCTATCGGCAGCTCATACTAGGGAGCAACTTGATAAAGCTTTAGCTGCATTTATCAAAATTGGAAAAGAATTGAAAGTGATTGACTGATATAATATCAGGCTAAGTAGAAGGCTGAGGCTGAGGAAGCATTATTAAACCCCAATGGGGTTTTTATGGATTTCCCTAGTCTTGGCCTTTTTTCTTAATACAAACAATACTCTATATCATTTAAAAATTACCTCAAAAAACATCAGCCGTTCACAACAACCTTCCTCAGCCTTCACCTTTTAACTATCAAAATTACCCTGTTCTATACTCATGACATAAATCATATTAGCAGATTGCGTTTTTAATTATATTTGTACATACCACCAATTCGTGAAACCTATGATTTACGGCGTAGGAACAGATATCATAGAGGTTAAAAGAGTTAAAAAACAACTGGATAAAATATCCGGCTTAAAAGAAAAATTATATACTCCTCTTGAAATAGCATATTGCGAATCCCAAAAATATACAGAACAACATTTTGCAGCTCGTTTTGCAGCTAAAGAAGCATTTCTTAAAGCTTTAGGAACGGGTTGGAGGAATGGACTAGCTTATAATGAAATCGAAGTTTTTAACAACAAACTTGGTAAGCCAGAAATCAAACTTTACGGAAAATCACAAGAATTTGCCGATAAAGAACATATTAATTCAATTCATATTTCCATATCACATATTAATAATATTGCTAATGCAATGGTAATACTAGAATCTTAACATAATTACTAACTAATTAGAATTTGTTTTTTTAGTCAGACTAATTCATTTTTTTGTTCAACTTAAATTTGTCAAAGACCAGTGAATGGTTGCTAGTTATTCTGTGTTGAATATTAGCTCTTTGCAATAAACAACCTTTTACCAGGATCAAGAAACCAGTACCTGAATAATATTATTAGTATGATAATTAAACGTGTAAGTATGACTTTTAAATAACATCTAATTTAAATCTATTACTTTATGTCAAACATTGGTTCCTACGAAGAAAGAATAAAAAACTTTAGTTGGTCAATTTCAGAACAAGAACTTGATTACAAAAATGGAAATGTCATAAACATTGGCTGGTATTGCACTGACAGGATTTGTAAAATGGGAAAGGCCAGTAAGCTCGCTTTAATTTGGGAAGGATTTAGTGGAAAAGAAAAGAAATTTACATTTAATGATATCCGGCTTGCGAGCAATACAATTGGTCAACATCTCAGGGACTTAGGAATTAATAATGAAGACAGGGTTTGTCTGTTTATGGATAAGATACCTGAACTCTATTTTGGATTTCTGGGAATTCTTAAAATTGGTGCAATTGCCCAACCCTTATTCTCCGCTTTTGGCGATGAATCATTATTTGTGAGGCTTGAAAACGCTGAAACAAAGGCAATTATAACGCAAAGGAAACATATTGGTAAAGTACGTAAAATATTAGACAAGCTTCCTCAATTAGAACACATTATTATTGTTGATCATGATGGTAAAAAAGAACTAAAAACCAAAGAATCAATTTTTAGTTTAGATGAAACTACACCGGTTGAAAATTTTGATATTTTTCCTACTACTGCCGAATCACCCTCTGTGCTCCACTACACTTCAGGCACTACTGGTCAACCAAAAGGAGTTAAACATGTTCATTATTCGCTTATTTCGCAGTATCTCACAACAAAATGGGTGTTGGATTTAAGAGAAGACGATATATACTGGTGTACAGCTGACCCGGGTTGGGTTACCGGAACTTCTTATGGAATAATTGGCGCATGGAGTATGGGAATTACCCAATGCGTCCTGGATTCAGGTTTTTCAGCAGCCGCATGGTATAAATTTATTGAAAAAAACAAGGTTTCTATGTGGTATTCTGCCCCAACCGCTATTCGTTCTTTAATGAAAGCAGGAGATGAATTAGTTAAAGATTTTGATTTAACAAGCCTTCGTCACCTTGCTAGTGTGGGGGAGCCTTTAAATGCCGAGGCAGTTATCTGGTCTGAAAGAGTATTTGGGAAGCCGTTTTTTGATACTTACTGGCAAACAGAAACAGGTTCCATGATGATTACGAATTTTCCCGGAATGAAAGTTAAACCCGGCTCAATGGGTAAATGTTTTCCGGGAATAACTGGTGCAATTTTAAATGCTAAAACTTATGAACCAATAACAGAGCCCGGAATTATCGGATTAATCGGATTTATACCAGGGTGGCCGGCAGAAATGCGCACCTATTGGAATAATGAAAAAGTATATAAAGAAAAATTTGAAAACGGTTGGTATTTACCCGGTGATAGAGCAAAATTAGATGATGAGGGTTA
>JBDLJL010000320.1:0-3747 GCA_039714415.1 Bacteroidota bacterium | reverse complement strand
TTGAAACTCTAGAGAGTATTAATTGGTAGTATTTACAGCTATTTAAGGTAATTTTTTACTGAGAAATAAATGTAATAAAATGGGTAAAACATGTAACAATTGTGGGTAAACTTTTTCACAACTGGTAAAATACTTAACTTTTTACTAAGTTTTAGATTAGAATTTATCTATATAGAAAAAATCAAAGTCGAATTATCAAAAATCCCATTCATCTATATTGGAGATAATCATTCCCGGCTTGAAAATGCAAGAGTAAACTTTACACCTCTTCCCTCTCTCATTCTCGTTTCATCATACCCAGGTGAAAGAAAACCAAAAAACATATCTATTTTTTTGCGTTTTTCTTTCTCTCTTCTCGATCTCTTCATTGTCTAAACATATAATTTTCTGGCTTATACAGAGAAAACCCGGATTGCTTTTTTAAAAATTTTACAAGTGTCCTACAAAAAAACACTTTCAAATTTTTATTTAATCCGGGTTTTCGTCGGCGAAGCCTCAACACCATTTATCCAGAAAATTGTAACCATTGTTATCATCTTGTTGTAGGAAATACAGCCCTGCGGGGTGTGATCTGCCGGCTGCGGCTCGCCCCTGAGCACCGGCTGTCACACCATGTCAGGGCTGTCAGCCTTTAACTTGATTTATATAGAATAACTGTCACTTTTTTATTGTTTGATGAAATATTTTAAAAAACACTTGACTCTAATTTCAATTAAATGTTATTTGACATTTAAACAACATTTAACAATAGGAGGTTTTATGAAACCAAAAGATTTACAAAAAATATGGAATGCTCCAGATCATTCCATTCTTACACCAAAACAAGTGTCTGTTCGATTACCTATTTTAGTAGCAGCAAAAATATCTGCTATCTGTGAAATGTTTCCGAACAAGACCAAAACCCAAGTCATTAATGATCTACTTGCAGCTGCACTTGATGGATTTGAAGAATCCTTTGAAGGCATAAAAGGAAAGTTAATCCATGCGGATGAAAGTGGAGCACACTTCGAAGATGTCGGAGAAAGAGCACATTTTCTTAGATTAGCAGAAAAACATCTCCGGTCGATAGAGGAAGAAGCAAAGATTGAAGAGCCATTATCAATTCCAACACCTTCTATTTTTGAAAGCGGAGATGATTCATAAGATAAAAAACCCCTGAAGGTGCGCTAACACCAACAGGGGCTATATATGTTCCAAAAAGGTATCATGATTGCTGGGCAGCCTTCATGCAGTTCGGAACACTCTTTATAATACAATTTTAAAGAGCGCATTGTCAAACAACCTCTTTGGGACATTTAGATACATTAATCAGTATTTAAATTAACCAAGGAGGTTTTTTTATGGATAACAAACAAAAAGAATCAAAGTATTGCCCAAATGCAGTTGGAGCTTTTTCAGGCATTACAATTGATGGTAAAAAATTAATTGCCGGGGCATTAAAATGTAATTCGTGGACATGCCCATCCTGCCAACCACGTTTAAAAAAGAAACTTTATAGTAGGATATTGAAAGGTGCAATTGGAGAGGAAGCAACTTCTCGATATGCTTTCAAATTCCTTACCCTCACCTTTGGAGGGAAAGAAACAAGAGAACAAGCTGAGCAGCAACTTAGAGGATATAATCAAACAACAAAGGAACAATTACGTTTAAAGGAATTTATCTATAATATTATGATAGATAATTTTCATAAACTCATTCGGGCAATAAAAAAGAAATATGGCAATTTCCATTATTTTAGAGTCTGTGAATTACATAAAGATAATATTCCACATTTTCATGTTTTATTTGCTGGTAATGCCATCATCCCAAAAGAGATTTTAAAGTCCATCGAAAAATTATGGTGTGAAACTTATGGAATGGGATTTGTAAAAATTAATTGTGTAAAATTCAGAAATAAAAAACATGCCATCAGTTACATGCTTAAATACATTACCAAGGATATTCAGAAAGTAGGGAAGTGGAAAAGGATTTTTTCTGCCAGCCGCAATTCATTAGTCAAAATTATAAAAACTGATTGGTTGATGATGCAAGTTAAAATTGGAAGTGTTACAGATAAAGGAATTAAAGAAATTAATCTTGATGAATTTCTCTTGAAAGAAACATCAAAGAATCCAATTAATCTTTCAGAGCTTCTCTATAAGATGCTACCTCAATTCGATGAGCCATTGACCATCCTCGAAGCTTCTGCAATGTTACAAGATTCTATCATTGCCTGATTTGGAGCCAGATAAATTCTTGACAGCAATGTACCCATCAACATACAATTATCCCTTGAAAGGGGGTGATTTATGTATGAAAGGAACCATTAGTACTAATCAAAGGTGTTCTGTGTGTGGTGGTGTATTAAAATATGTTGAAGGTAAAGGAGTTCTCCGCTGCCTTGAACATTCTGAAAAAACTTGGTTAAGGAATTGTTTTGTCCGTTTTGGCAGAGGCCATACTAAAAGATTTAAAACAATTGTAGAAGCAGAAAGACATCTTACCTATTTAAGAGCACAAACCGATCATAATTTATTTGATATCCGTGATTGGCAAAAGAATGCTCCTTTATCCTTTAAAAGCTTACGGGAAAAATTCCTCATATTTAAAAACAGGGAACAAGTTGGAGCAAAGCAATTAAAGCATATTGAATATGTTCTTGAATTAGCTGGTCAAAGTTGGGATTCAATGAGTATTAAATCAATAGGCGAAGGTGAGATTGATGATTTCTTTGCCAAAGATCATGGGGTTGGAAATAAAACCCTGGCAAATTATAAATCTGTCTTAACTGATTTTTGGAAATGGGTTGTTAGGCGTGAAAAACGTATAAGCAAGTTAGAAATGCCTGAATTTCCAGACATCAAATTTAAACTTGGTTGGCGGAATATTACGGATATTGAAACTCAGCAGATGATTGTGGATGAAGTATACCGGATTTCTTGTGATATTAATCCAAGAATTTGGCTTGGTATCAAGCTTCTGACATTGTATCCTAAAGTACGCCCAGGCGAAATGCGGAATATACAGGAAGGCCATATTAATCTAAAAGAAGGCTGGATAGTATTTCCAAGTCCTAAAGAAAGAGAACCTAAATTTATCCATTTATTACCTGAACATGCTGAACTTATCAAATATATCAGGGAGCCAAGAGGATTGCCAAACATGTATTTTTTTAGACACTTTAAAACAAAATCTGGTGTAAATGCTGGCACACAATTTGGCCCTAAATATTTTAAAATCTGGTGGGATAAAGCCTGTAAAAATCTTGGAATCAAGGGGATTGATCTTTATGGCGGTACCAAACATAGTACTGTTACTGCATTGGGGAAAACACTAACGCCGGAACAAATCCAGCGTGGGGGAACAGGTCATGCCTCTGATGCTTTTAAAAGGTATATGCTTCCTGATGTCAACGAAGCAGTTTTAGTTTCTCAGGCTATCAATGATATGCAGGAATCTCAAAAATCTACTGATCCACATCTGATCCACATCAATAGATCAAAAATAAACCATAACTAACTGAATTTAAAGAGAATTATTGGTGGAGGCGGCGGGAGTTGAACCCGCGTCCGAAAATGATCACCCCAGGCTTCTACATACTTATCTCAAAATTTAATTTTGCTGTAGCGTCTCCTTTGAGATGGATACAAGACAGTATAGTCTGAAAAATTCAACCTGAAAGGTTCAGACAGGCTTTCAGGCGGTCTTGCATAGTCGACGCCCTGATCCTGAATCTGCAAGAAGGATTTCAGGCAGGACGGAAGCTGC
>JBDLJL010000319.1:0-3812 GCA_039714415.1 Bacteroidota bacterium | reverse complement strand
CTATGATACAGAACGTTGTTGACCTAGTTTCGGGAGATTCTGTTTTTAAGAATATTGGGGTGCTTGAACAAATGGAACGATATACTACCGATAATAATTTTGGATGTGTCAATCATTTAATTTTATATTTTGATAACAATGGACTTGATACTATTTATTTGCAGAATTATAAACAAGGCTGGTTGCCGAATATAACCGCTGTTAAATATGGTACACGATTCCCCGATTCTATTTATGTATTGGGTGCTCATTATGATAGCTACATAAGTGGTGCACCCGGTGCTGATGATAATGCTTCAGGAGCTTCCGGCGTTTTAGAAGCCGCTCGTATCCTGTCAGGTTATGAATTTGAAAAAACAATAATGTTTGTACTCTTTTCCGGAGAGGAAATTGGCCGCTGTGGAAGTAAAGCCTTCGTTGACAGTTTAGTAAATAACAACATTGAAATAGCAAGCATGATAAATCTGGATATGATTTCGTATGTGAATGATGGGGACGATCTAAGTGTAAGTATTTGTGTCAATAATCTTTCTAAAGACTTAATGAATAAATATATAAACTCCTTAACTGTTTATGTTCCAGACTTGAAATATGTAGTTGATTCAACATCAATGATTGTTTCTGCTGGTGACCATTCATCTTTTTGGTCTAAAGATATCCCTGCTATAATGCTAATAGACGAAATTGATTTATTTAGTACCAATTTCAACAATTATATACATTCAAATAATGATACTCTTGGTTTATCAGCAAATAGTAAAATAGTAGCAGAACTAATTACTAAATCAGTTGTTGCAACTTTAATTGATGTTTTAAAAGTAATTAAATGGGAATTGAGATGAGCGGTGGTGCTGGAACTACATCAGGAAGATTCCTTTGTAGATCAAATGCCGGATTAACATCCTTTTTTACAATTTAGCGTTTAAAACCTTGCTTTAAAGGTTTAAACTGGTAAAAACTCATTGTTATTATAACAGTGGTCGCAAATAAAAAAAAATAATAGACTTACTGTTTACATTTGAAACAGTATTAATTTAAATCTATTAAAAAATGAAAAAAATAAACTTATTTCTTTGCTTTTTGTTATTACACAATATTGTAATTTCTCAGAATAAAACCGATTATTTTTCAATAATTGAAAATTACAAAAGTAAAATTGAACAAGTAATCAAATCAGGCAAAGTAAAGGGAATGGCTATTGCCTTAATTGATGGTAATAAAATTGTATGGTCAGAGAATTTTGGTTATTCAGATTATGAAAATAAAATAAAAGCTGACTCAAATACAATATATGGAATTGGTTCTGTTAGTAAGTTATTTACAGGTACTGCAATTATGCAATTGCATGAAAAAGGTAAACTTGATATTGATAAACCCATTTCTGTTTATAGTCCTGAGTTTAAAATTAAAAAGCGACACAATCCAGAAACTAAAATAACTGCAAGAATGCTTTTATGTCATCATTCCGGACTGCCTTCCGATATCACAACTGGTGTTTTTTCACAAAAACCAAAACCTTTTCAATCTATTGTTGAATTAGTAAAAAAAGAATATGCACCATATACACCCGATTATATTTATTCATACTCAAATATTGGATACTCACTATTGGGAATAATAATTGAAAATGTGTCCGGAGAACCCTACGAAAATTATATTAAATCAAATATTTTCGACCCACTTCAAATGCACTCAGCATGTTTCACCAGCGATAAATCTATAAAATTTAGTAAAGGATACGATGAAAAGGGGAATTTAAGAGAAGAATATGGTATTAGACCTGTACCGGCAGGTGCAATCAAGTCTAATATTAGGGACATGGCGAAATTTGCAATGTCTTTTCTTCCAGAATATAATGGAACAACAATTCTAAAACAAGAGACAATTAAGGAAATGTTAAAGAGGCAAAATAATAATTCTCCGCTTGATTTAAATAAAAAATATGGATTAACCTGGCATTACGAAAGAATAAATTCAGCAGGACAAATTTATTATCATACTGGTGGAACTTTAAATCATAGAAGTTTACTTGCTATAGCTCCCGAATCAAATCTTGCAGCTGTAATACTTTCAAACTCTGTTAGTAGTGGTCGGTTTCATGGAATAACTATGAATTTACTTGATACTTGTGCAATTTTAAAAGGTAGAGATACTTTTAAAAGTAATTACAAAGTTTCCGAACCGGAACCGGTAACTCTTAGTAATAACGAATTGGAAGTCTATAAAGGATTTTATGCGAATTCGATGTTTGTAATTAAAATAGACTCAGAACAAAATAAGTTAACTACCAAAATTCAAGGGAATCAATATATTCTAAACCCTTTAAAGGATGGTTCTTTTTTACCACAGATTGTTTTACCGAAAAACAAGCTACACACTTTAAATGACAACAGGCTTGAGTTTAAAAATATTGAAAATAATAACATTCTTATTTTTCACACTCTTTCAAAAAATAAAAAACAAATATTAGCTATTAAATTTCAGCCTAAGGAAATTAACGATTTATGGAAAAGCAGAGTTGGAACTTATCAATTAGCCGAAATAAATGATTCTGATTTTCCAATGTTGGCAGCATTTGAATTGGCTATAGATAATGGAATCATGGTATTAAAAATAACGGAAGAATATGAAGGTGCACTAATGTGGAATCCTGCATTATTAATAAAAGATGATAATGTGGCTTTTCCAATGGGTATTGGACGCCATCGGGGTTCTACCTTATTGTTTGAATCTGATAAGGGAAAAGAAATTTTATGGTATTCAGGCTATAAATTAAAGAGAGTGGAAAATTAAACCCGCATTATTCATGATTATTTTTCATCATGCGGTTCTTCCGCTCTGGCGGAACAGGCTATCTGACAAATAAAAACAATAAAGAATAAACAGATGAAACAAGCATGTTAAAAATAATTATTAACACACACGGCAATGATTATTTTTCATCATGCGGTTCCATCTGGCCATTAAAAATAATTAAATATAAACAGATGAAAGTATTAATAACAGGTGGCACAAATGGAATGGGAAAAGGAGTTGCTAAAGTATTAGCGGGCATAGATAACCAATTTCATGAAATAATTATTCTTTGCAGGTCTAAAAAGCTTGGCGAAGAAGTAATTAAAGAATTTATAAATACAAGTTCGAATAAGAAGGTTTCATTTATTTTATGTGACCTGACAAAACTTAGTGATGTTAAAAATGCAATACAGGAGATTCAAAGTAAACATGAATTTCTGGATGGCATATTTATTAATGCCGGTCTTGGTTATGCTTCCAATCGTGTGGAAACTGAAGATGGAATGGATTCACATTTCCAGGTAAATTATTTATCTCAGTTTATGTTGACCTTAAATTTATTGAACCTGTTGGAAAAGTCTGAAAGTGGAGGAAGAATCATTTTTAATGTAACCCAAAGGGGTAAAATATTCTGGGATGACATGCAGATGAAAAATAAGTGGAGTTATGAAGATGGCATACATCAGGCCATGGTAGCAAAACGAATGTTTCTTGTTAAGCTACATGATTTGTACAGAAATATGAAAGGATCAAAATTGTCTTTTATAGGTTTTCAAATACCTAAAGTTGTATGGAGTAACCAGATTAACATTATTCCTTCTTTTATGAGAATAATGGCAACTATGATGAAGTTTTTTGGAACATTTATTTCAATAGAAAAATGTGGAGAGATAATGGCGCCGTTATTTACCGAAAATCAAGAAGAAAGCCTTAAAAAATCCGGAAAATTCATTACGTGGAAGAAAAATGAATTTATTGATATTTTAGAAGATGAAATGGTTTTAAACCAGGAAATG
>JBDLJL010000318.1:0-3854 GCA_039714415.1 Bacteroidota bacterium | reverse complement strand
ATACAAGACATTTAGAATATTTTAAAGCTGTAAAAAGTGGTCTTCTCAACGAAATATCTCTTACGGAAAAGGAAAAAGAAAAATACTTTGCCTTTATTTTTGATGGATATATTAAAGTTTCCGAGAGCAATACCTACACATTTTACTTAGAATCAAATGATGGCAGTATTTTGTATATTGATGATAAAAAAATAATTGATAATGATGATTATCACGGCGTAAAAGAGATTCCGGCTAAAGTATATTTGGCTAAAGGTTTTCATAAAATCAAGCTTAAATATTTCCAGGCAGGAGGTTCAAGTAAATTGAAATTGAGTTGGGAAGGAAAAGGAATAAAAAAACAGGAAATTAAAAATTTATATTATGAATAATAAAATCATTATGGTTTATTAAAGCAAAATCTTAACTATCCTTAACTTTTTAATGGTTAAAAAGTAAAAAAAGTAAAACTTATGAAAAAAAGTCTAATTCTACTTTTATTAATAAGTGTATTTTCAATGCTTATTAATGCCCAGGTAAATTCCATAAACAATCTTTTTGACCTGAGTTCAAATTTGCAATCACGCTCTATTTCATTCGAAAACCCGACAGGAGAACCCGGCGAAGGAGGAAAAGCGGCAAGCGAAATTGGTGTAGGTCGTAAAGGCGCACCACGGAAATTGATAGAACCCGGTGAAACAGTTACTTTATGCGACATTAACCAAGCAGGTACAATCCGTCATATCTGGATGACAGGCGAATGGACAGTTTTTCCCTGGGAAGATCAAAATAATACTGAACTTATAGAGAGAAATAAATTATTACGAAGTACAGTAATTCGTGCTTATTGGGACGAACAGGAACATCCGAGCATTGAATGCCCTTTGGGAGATTTTATGGGTATTGCCCATGCAACGGTAACTTCATATCAATCAGCAGTGCATTCTGTAGGACAAAATGCTGCTTTTAACATTTGGTTACCTATGCCATTTACAAAAGGAGCTAAAATTACTTTAACAAACGATTCTGAAAAAGCATTTTACCTGTATTATCAAATTGATTATACCATTAATGATAAGCACGAAGAAGATGTTGGCAGATTACACGTGAGTTTTAGAAGAGAAAATCCTACAACACCCAAAGAAGATTTCGAAATTATGCCTAAACGTACAGGAAAAGGGAGATTCATAGGAGCTGTAATTGGCGTTCGTACTCTTTACCGAAAATGGTGGGGCGAAGGCGAAATTAAGTTCTTTATGGATGGTGATACCGAATTTCCGACAATTTGTGGAACAGGCAGTGAAGATTATGTCGGGCTTTCATATCGTATTCAACAAACACCTTTCTTATATCACGGCTGTAACCTTAACTTTATGTCAGATTCTGTCTTTACCGTACCTGACTATAAAACAGGAGTACCAAGAGAGACAAGCCATGAATTTATTTCAATGTATCGTTGGCACATCACTGACCCTATATACTGGAAAGAAGATTGCACGGTAACAATCCAGCAAATAGGTTGCTGTTATTACGAACGCAGAGATGACTGGTCGGCAGCAGCATTCTGGTATGAGCCTATTCCAAGTACCCCATTACCTGAATTACCATCTAAAGAAGAAAGAATAAAAGATTTGAAAGAAGTATATAGCAGGTATCAGGAAGAAAACAGTACCACCTTATACAAAGAGAAAATAAAATAAGGTTAAAAAAACAGATAAAACAGCTAATATTAATGATATAGATTACTCAAAATGATACTACTTTTATTCAAAAAAATGAAAGGATTTATATCAATATTAACCTTACTGCTTTTTTGCCAGTTTTCCTTTGGCCAATCATCAATATCCTTATCCAGGGATAGCTTTTTTAATCAAAAGGAAATCAATAAGTCTGACGAAAAATTCACCTTTGCAATTATTGGCGACAAAACAGGAGGTGGTGAATTTAACTGGCCGATATTTGATCGCGCAGTAGATGAAATCAATCTTTTACAGCCCGATTTTGCCATTATGATCGGTGATATGATTCAGGGAGCTGTTAGTGATGAAGGTATCATTAAAAATATGTGGAAAGAATTTAATTCACATGCTCAACGTCTGAATGTGCCTCTACTTGTTATTCCCGGAAACCACGATATGTCTAATGAGGTAATGTATGATTATTGGGAAAACAATATTGGATTACGCTATTACTCTTTTGTTTATAAAAAAACGCTATTCCTTTTATTAAATACTGAAGAATATATAAAAACAGGCGAAGGTCACTTAGGGCAAAAACAAATTGATTTTGTTAAAAACGAAATAGATAAACACAGCGATGTAAATCAGATATTTATTTTCTTACACAGGCCAATATGGGCAGCTAAATATAAGCGAAAAGGCGGGCCACAGGAATGGGAACAAATACTTTCATTTATAAAAAATAAAAATGCTACAATTATTGCCGGTCACTGGCATAATCTTATATATGAGGAAATTGATGTACATCCGCATATTATTCATTCAGCGACAGGTGGTGTTTTAGAAGAAAAATCATTGCCTGAAATAGGATATTTCCATCATTATTCTGTTGTAACCGTAAATAAAGATACTTCTTACATTTCTGTTGTAAAGCCCGGAAATATTTTCCCTGTAAATATTGCTACTAAAGAATTTGTTGAAAATGCTGAAAATATTGTCAAATACAATAATAATGTTGAGTATGAAAAAGAAGATGGCAATCTAAAGGCTATCAGTACTTTTTCATTAGAAAACAAATTAAATCAAACTGTTAATGTTGAGATAAAGATTAACAATTTTGGAAATAATAATTGGAAATTTAACAACGATACAATAATTGTGAGCCTTGCGCCTAACGAATCAAAACAAATCAATTTTGAAGGTAACAACAACCTTAAAACCGGTGTTCCTTTTCCTCGTGCCGATTATAATGTAAAAATAGGAGATGACACCATTGATGAAGACAATGCCCATTTTGTTCCGGATGAGAATGCTGCCTGGCGTTCGCCTGAATCAGTATTGATTTTAGGTGCGTTCCCCTTGGGAATAAAAGAAAAACCAAGAACCAAAAAAGAAGTAAATAATATTCCGATTTTTAATAACTCATGGAAACAGGATAAAACTTTTATTGAAAATCAACTTAAAAACGGGAAAGAATGGAAAAAACTACAAGTTACCGATAACAAAATAAATGTCGATGAATATTTTTACGACAAAGATTTTTCTGCCGCTTATGTCAAATTCAATATTTATAGTCCTGAGAAGAAACTTGTTTTAGCAGCAGTACGCCCCGATAATTATTGCAAAGTATATCTTAACGGGGAAAATGTATTAAATGGCTATCCCTTAAAAGGCGTACCCGGCAATCCGTATATGTTTTTGCTTCCCCTAAAAAAAGGGAATAATAGAATAGTACTTAAAATTGCTGATTACTATGGCAATTGGTACACTCAGTTTAAGCTTATTGATCCTGATAAAGAACTTTTATTTTTAAAAAAATAGAGATATAAAATATAGTAACAACATGAAACATCCATTGTAAAGGCCTTGCCACCCAAGATAATGACTATTTAGGATGTTCCATGTGGCAATAAAAAACAATAAAAATAAACACATGAAAAAAATAACTATTGTACTCATAAACCTGCTGATATCAATAACGCTTATTGCACAGAATGAATATTATAATATTGTTCACTTCGGAGCAAAAGGCGATGGCAAAACAAACAACACCAAAGCCATTAATGATGCGATCAATGCAGCATCCAAAGCCGGTGGTGGTACAGTATTTTTCCCTGCCGGAAATTATCTCTCATATACTATCCGACTAAAAAGCCACATTACTATATATCTTGATCAGGGAGCGATTTTGATAGC
>JBDLJL010000317.1:0-3881 GCA_039714415.1 Bacteroidota bacterium | reverse complement strand
TGTTAATGGTTGCTCTACCGGTTGTTTAACAGATTGCATCAAAGATCAATAAAAACACCTAAACCTATTAAACAAGCCCAATTGCGCCAATTGCAAGAATAAATTGGATGAATAAAATCATTGAAAATCTATGTAAAAAGAATCCCTTGTTTTAATGTTTACTCACTTTACGGGGTAGAGTCTTTTAATACACACTTTGTAGGATACTACCCATATCTAACTGATAATATCATTTATTAATAATGTCAATTATATCATAATAATCTGTAATTAATTCATTTACTTTTATTATTGAATCAAAAGATGTGAAGATTAGTTTTACAGGATGCGCCACTTCATTTCTTAGACTTCCGTATACTTGATCAGCATTAAATTTTTTTCTATACTCCAAAAGCTTTTCATGTTCTAATGGTATCTTGTTCTCTAGATTTTTAAGAATTGTACTTACCATAGGAAAGTATAAACTTTGAAATATAGAATTATCTTGATTATTATCCTTTAAATTTTTAAATGATTTTATTACACCATTTGCTGCCTTATCTGACGTTTTTTCTAAAATATTTAATATTTCCTTTTCCGTTGCTAAATTTTGAATATATCCAGACATTTTACGCTCTAAATCTGCAGTAATCTGGTATATATAATTATAAACGGCTAAACTATTTAGGTTACTAATTGTAATGAGACCAAGAACATTTTCTGAATCAATAAGAAAATAGAAATTTTTCTTTTCATTCTTCATCTTTTTCAATAAATCAAAAAAACTTATTCTATAATATATTTTTTGACTTTCAGCAATTTTACTTATTTCTATTTTACTATAATCTCCCCATGATTGGGTTTTAAAATAACTTTCAATACTACTACTACCTTCATCTATAGGAAGAATATCAAAGTTTTGTTCTAGCATAATCTTGGCAGCCTGCAACTCGTCTTTTTTATCTATACTCACCCAATCCCATTTATTAATTCCAATTTGGGCAACTGTAAGCTCCAGTTCAGGATTGTAATCAAAATAACTCTTAATATTCATATGGTGTATAAATTATTTTTCTTTTGAACCATTATCGGTTTTACTAGTTACAGTTTTGGGCTTTGATGCAGGCTTTTTTGGTAGTTCCATACCCATTTTAACCTTAGTAATCCCTCTTGTAGTACTTGTACTTGTTTTTTTCTTTGCCATTCTTTTATCAAAATTTTATTTTAACTTCTAAATATTTACAAACACAAATAAGATTAATGAAAGTAGTCCTAACGCAATCAAAAAAATCATTAATCTGTTAATTGTTTTTACAATAAAATTTAAGTTCTTAGACTTCCTATCAGTATTAGTCTCAATATTTTCTATTCTTGTATTGATCGCTTGGATTGAAATATAATGAGTCAACAGACTAAAAAAAATAATAATAACAAATAAAACCCATGATATAATTAATAACCATTTGTAAATTGCAGATTCTAAATCGACTATATCTTTTATAAAAGTAAAAGACAGCCCTAATGCACCTGATGAAATAAAAAGTATTTGTTTATCAAATTGTACTGAACTCTCAAAAAAAGCTTTGCTCAACTGTTCGTAATAAGTCTTAACTGATTCTTCCATTAATATTTTCTTTGTTTAACTATTCTCTACAATTTTTATCTCTTCCTCACTCAACTCATACAACCCATAAACCATTTGGTCTATCTGTTTATCCGTTTTATCGATTTCTGCTTTTAGGGTTTGAGCCTCTGCTTTTTTTGTTTCAAAAACATCCATCCACTCCATTTCATCCATTTTGGTAAGCTTCTCCCCTCCTGCTTTTTTAATGGTTTTATTAAGCTCTTTTATAAAATCTCCAAACTCTAACTCGTACCAGTTTTGGAGTTTTCTAGATAACTTATCAATTAAGAATTGGGATTGGAGATAATTTATAAACTTGTTCGAAATTGATTGATGTAGATTATTTTTTTCAAGCATCAATTCAGTAAAACCTTCTAATTTTTCGATTTCAACTGATTCAGGGTTTGGAATTGAAAAAGGTTCTAATACTTTTCTTTTAACTCCAATATAACCACCCCTCAACACATTTCCGGTATTTGCCAAGTAAAACCAAAAAAGAGAACTATTAATAAGTGGAAGAATTGATTTATAAGTGAAGTCCGTATTTTCTTTTAATAGTAATGTGTGACACTTACTGTTATGGTAAAAATTATTTTCATCTAATGTCATACTTCCTCCAAAGCAAACTTCTGGTGTAATAATCTTATGCTGTTCCAATACTGATATTGCTTGATTTCTACTATACTGATACCAAGATTCATTATTAAACTTTCCCTTTTCCCTTTCTCTTAAAATATCTTCATATCCCTTTAGATAGTTATATGTATAAGGATACTTACTTTCAAATTCATTTGGAGTTATTAATTCAGCCTTTTCATCAACGAATTTATAAGGAAATATTAACCATTCGTTATTTCCAAGGCTTTTGTATTTATTTACATCCTCTCCTCTTAAATGTGGTTTTAAGATTCCTTTCTCAATTTTATGGTGGATTCCTTTCTTATCGGTAATATTTAAATAATCCCCATATAATTCTCCTTTTACACAGAACACAGCATCTTTTCCTGTAATAATTCCTTGCACAAACCTTGCAAAGACGTCTTTTAATTTAAGAGGTTGTTGGTTTAATTTATCCAATATTTCGCTTACCTTATTATCCGCTAAAATCCATTGCTCATTACTAAGCTTTGAGTATGGTATCTCACTACTTTTAAATTTGTCAAATAAATCTATAGGTTTTAAGTGATTGAATTTTAAAAACTCTTTTTCATTTTTTGTAAGATTGATAATACATGTATAAGTTGTTGCATCCTGGAATACCAATTCAGATCCGAAATGAATGAGTTCTGATACAGCTTTATTATCAACAAAATATTGTCTAATTCCTAAACCAAAATCAGCAATTAGAAATTTATGAGGTAATATGAATGAAACTATTCCTTTTTGATTTATTAAACCGAAGGATTTTTCCATAAACAAAGCATAAATATCATAATTACCTGTTGTTGATCGATATTTCTTTTCATAAAAGACAGTTTGATCGTAGTAATGTTCTTTCAAACTTTGTACTCTTACATAAGGCGGATTCCCAATCACTACGTCAAAACCACCATTAACAAATATTTCAGAAAATTCTTCTTCCCATTTAAAAGCTTTATCTCCTGCAACAGTTTTGCTATCAATTAAAGAGTTGCCGCATTTAATGTTACTACTTAAATCGTTCAGTTTTCTTCTTGGTTGTGCGGTACGTAACCACAGAGAGAGTTTGGCAATTTCTACAGACTCTTCGTTTAGATCAACCCCATAAATGTTGTTTTCCAACACCGTATTTTCTATATTAGGAAACACAAAGCCACCACCTAACAAATTGGTTTGTAACTCATCTATGTACTGATGCTCTTTTATTAAGAAATCCAGTGCCTGATTTAAAAATGCACCGGAACCACAGGCAGGATCAAGTATGGTAAATTGCAACAACCATTCTCTGTATGTCTCTAAAGAAACTAACAACTTCTTTTTTGTTTCCTTTTGACGTTTCGGACAGTACTCCTCCTCTACTATGTTAAGCTCGGTCTTCTTTTCAGTGCAAAGCTTACCAACTGTATTATCAACTATGTATTTAGTAATGTATTTTGGGGTATAAAAAACACCGTCTTTTTTCCGTTTGGTTTTCTGTTTGTCAAAATCAACGCCTTCAATTTCAGCATTTATGCTTTCAATTTCATTAAGTGAGTTTTCAAAAATGTGTCCCAAAATATTTACATCTACCTGGCTTTCAAAATCGTAGTGTGAAAGTTCTTTGGTATGTTTAAAAAGTAATTCATCACTGATCACCAAA
>JBDLJL010000316.1:0-3907 GCA_039714415.1 Bacteroidota bacterium | reverse complement strand
ACTTCTTTCAATTCATTTTCAGGTACTGATTTATCAACTACTCCTGCCCCAGCCTGATAATGTAAAGTATTATTCTTACTTAAAAATGAGCGAATAAGTATTGCTTTATTTATATCACCATTTAAACCAATAAAACCAATAGCACCTCCATAAAAACCACGACTCTGTCCTTCAATTTTATCAATCAGTTCCATAGCTCGGTATTTTGGTGCACCAGATAATGTTCCTGCCGGAAAAGTATCAGCAAAAACTTTCAAATGGTTTAATTTATCATGAATTTTACCGCTAACTTTTGATACCAAATGAATTACATGACTAAAAAATTGCACTTCCTTATATGTTTCCAGTTCAACATTTGTGGCACTACGGCTTAAATCGTTCCTGGCTAAATCAACCAACATTACATGTTCCGCATTTTCTTTTGGATCAAGAGCCAGTTTTTCAGCAAGTTCTTTGTCAGCGCTATCATTTCCTGTACGTTTAAAAGTTCCGGCAATTGGGTTAATACTTGCTTTTCCATCACCGACAACTATCTGGGCTTCAGGTGACGAACCCATTAACTTAAAGGTACCAAAATCAAAATAGAATAAATAAGGTGAAGGGTTAATATTTCGTAATGCACGGTACACATTAAAATCGTCACCTTGAAATTTTTGATTAAAGTTTCGGGACAATACAATCTGGAAAACATCCCCACGGCGACAATGTTCTTTCCCTTTTTCAACCATTTCAAGGAACTTTTCTTTTTTTACGCCTGTTTCTTCCTCACCTTCCTTCTTAAAATAGTAACTGGCAAACTTGTTATTCTGGATTAAATGCACAATATCATCCAATTTACTTTCTTCGTTATCTGACAAATTCTCAAGAATGGTTAACTCATTCTTATAGTGATTAATACTTATAACATACTTATAAAAAGAATAAAACATATCCGGGATATCACTTTCAGCAGGTAATTTTGTTTTTAAGTCCAATGTATCAAAATATTGAACAGCATTAAAGGCTGTGAAACCAAAAAAGCCGTTGGCAATACTGTTCGTTTTTTCGACTTCAAAAGAGTTAATAAAATTATTCATTTTATTAACTAATGATTCATTCCCTGATTTATAATTAATAATGCTTCCATCAGGATTTATTTCTGAGACAGAGCCTTTTTGAACTTTAAAAGCTGCCAGAGGTTCAAAACAAATATATGAATGGCTATTTTCTATACTATGAAAATCAGAGCTTTCTAATAATATTGTTTTTGGAAACTTATCCCTCAGCTTTAAATAAAGACTAACCGGGGTCAGCACATCTGCTAAAAGTTTTTTATGCTTTGTTTTGAATTTATATTTTTTCATTTTATATCTATTGTTATATTTTTCTATACTTCATTTTCCTATTTTAAACTCAAGGTATTCTTTTAAAATTCAAAGTTCAAAGCCTGTTCCGCTACTGCGGAAGCTTTCAATTTTTTCAAAGCTCGAGTTTACTTTTGTAAATGAGTGTTTTGAAAAAATTGAGTAACGCGGAAATTTGGATTTTAAATGATTACATAAAAAAAACGGCTTACCGTGAATACGATAAGCCGTTTTTTATTCAATTAAATATATGCCTATAGCGTTTCACGAATTATGTATTCATAAAAGCGCCACCAAAACATATATGTATTATTTTTTATCATTTTTTCTTGTTTGAGGGAACAAATATATAAGATAAAATTAGAATGCAAAATTTTAATTTAATAGAATTAAATTAGTTTATCAAGAACTTTTCTCAACTCCTGAACTTCCAATATTATAGGTTTCACAGTTTCTTCATCAAAGTCAACAAAATCTGCATAGTCAGTTTCTTGTCTCCAATCAAATAAATGCGAATAAAGTAAACCGTATTTTCTGTTTATTTTATTTGTTTTAACATAGCTCAGAAACAGCTGAGTTTTAACACCATTATGCGTTTTTGCTTGAATATTATTTTTGTACAAAAGTGCACTTGCAAGATAATAAACTGAATAATAAAGTCTATTAACACTTGAATTCCAACGTTCATTTTTTGCGAGCAACACAGCATCTTCAAAAACCTCATTTGATTTTTCAATACGGTAAGTTATATAATCATCTTTAGTTCCAGTCATTATAATAGGATACCTTCCTTTTTAATACTTTTAAATAATGGTGTTATTGCATATTTTGTTTCCCAGTCTTTTTTTGAATATACAAATGTTGAAATTGGCTCTTCTATATTTAATTCAATGTCAAAAAGTTCTTCTCTATATTCTTTCTCAGTTTCTCTATCGACATTTAACATATTTAATAATATTAAAATATCCCAATCAGAATCAATATTTGCATCACCGCGTGCATGTGACCCAAATAGTATAACCTCAGCATTTGGGTTTTTTTTATAAATCTTATCCTTTATCAAGTTTTTTATATAACTTTCTTGTATTTTCATATAACAAATATACAAAATTTATTTCCTTCAAAAGAACTCACCTATCTTTCCAACCTTAATACGATATTGAAATTCTTTGGTAATCAAGCAACTTTCCCTTTAGGCAGTTTTAACAAAAACGGAACAGCTACAACAGCCAGAAATGCAGCCAGGTAAAAAGTATTTTCCAAGCCCATCGTATCACCAATAAAACCAATAAGCAATGCACCGAAAGAACTTACAAAAAAGTTAATGGTCATATAAATTCCGTTCATAAATGCAGGCCGGTCAGAAGGGATATCCTGAACCAATGCTAATAAAACAGAACCCGAAGAAACCAAAGTTAAACCCAGCAACATCAAAAATAAATACGAAAATACCGTATTTTGAAAATAAACAAATATCAACATAAGAACCGGGTTAGCAAAACCAGCTATTAAAAGTATGGTTCGTCTACCAATTTTATCAGAAATGGTTCCTGAGGCAAAAGTTCCAATGGCTCCGGCAAATTGATAAATAGCAAGATTAATACCTCCTGCCCACAGACTATTTCCGGTTTCAGTAATAAAAGTTGGTAGAAAGACTGAAAGAGATGCTTTCATAAACGAGATAAAAAGCATGAAGCCTGTTATCATCAGAAAAAAAGTTTTATACTGAACTAATACACTCTTTACACTTACCAGTTCTTTGCGCTCTTCATTCTTCCTATGGATAGAAAAATCTTTTAGTTTAACCCATAAAATAATAGAAGTAGCAACTGATAAAGGAATCAGTTTATAAGCATGCTCAAAACCCCATAAGGAAATTGCAGCCAATATGGTAAGAGGTCCTAAAGTTCTAGCCAGTTCACCACCCAACATGTACATACTCATCCCAAAGCCTATCTTTTCAGGAACTGCCTTTTTAATCATCACCGGAGTGGGGATATGAAATATAACTGCACTAATTCCCACACCAAATAACATCATCAATAAAACGATATAGTTTGGTGCAATTCCCAAAAGGCTCATTAATATCCCTGATACTGTTGGTGCAGCAATTACGGCATAACGAAAACTAATTTTATCAGCTAACAAACCTGCCGGGGCATTAAAAAGCGAAGGAAAACGCTGAGCAACAGTTAATAATGCAGCCAGCGTATAGTTAATTTGAAGCCGTTCAATTAATAATGGCAATACCGGGGCTAAAAATGATGTGTAAATATCATGAACAAAATGACCAAATGAAATGGCATATACTCTTCCGTATCCGGGTTTTCTCATAATGAAAATTGATAATTGATGATTATAACCTGAAACCAACAACAATTAATAATCTAGGAATCACGATTACAATTTAAGTAAATAGTAGAATGCAATTACACCTATTCCGCAATCAAATCATTCACAATTTTTTGCATTTTTTCACCGCCCCAATTAGCAGCACCGGTTTCTTTTATAACAATTTCACCTGATTTGGAAACAAGAAAAGTTGTTGGGATGCTTTCTGTATA
>JBDLJL010000315.1:0-3914 GCA_039714415.1 Bacteroidota bacterium | reverse complement strand
TTCAGCTGAACAATTAAAAGAAAGAATCAATGAAGGCAGAAAATTTTTAAAAAAATCAGGTATACAAAAAAATTCTATCGTTGCATTTTTTTTGGGAAACTCTGTTGATTTTGTCTCTATCTTTTTAGCTTTAATGGATATTGGAGCCAAACCGATTCCTATGAATTTGGCCTACAGGAAGATCGAGCTTGATGAGATATTTTCAAATTCAGAACCCCATGCAGTTATAGCCGAAGAACAATTTTTACCTCTTATAGTGCCATATCTGAAAAGAAAAATAGCTATTATTCGATCAAATGGTAAATTCAAATTGCACCAGTCAGTGAAAAATAAACAGGAGCCTGCTGAAATAGATGACAGTATAGCCTCCATAAATTATACATATAGGGGCTATGGATATCCCCTTGGCGCAATGGTACCCCATAATCAATACCTTATGGGGGCTGAGGTTCTATTAAAAGGATTGAAACCAAAACCAGGAGAAAATATGCTGGTGATCCTTCCATTTTATTATATCTTTCCTTTGATCGGCTGCCTTTTTGTTCCCTTATTGAATAAGATGACGTCTATTCTTTCACATACTGTTAATCCAGTAAAATTATTTAAATATATTCCACAATACAAAATAAATATAATCACAGCTGTCCCGGAAATATATGAATTGTTTTTTAATTGTAGAGAAGAATCTACTGATTTATCTTCCTTAAAAGTCTTTGTTTCCGGGGGAAGTACTCTTACTAAAGAGAAGTACCAAATAATTAAAGAATTCTTTAATGTTGAATTGCTTCACGGATATGGGCTTACTGAATTTACACCGGTGAGTAGAAATATTAGGAGACAGGCAAAGGCTGGAACAATCGGTCCTTTTTGTGATGGAATAGAGTATAAAATATCTTCTGCAGATATTAAAGGCCATGGTGAGATCCTTATAAAAAATCCAACTATGGCAAAATCATATTACCGACGGAAGAAGGAAACACACAAAGCTTTTAATAATGATTGGTTTAAGACAGGGGATATCGGCAGAATAGAGGATGATCATCTGATTTTTATAAAAGAGAAGAAGAACACCAGAAAATTCAAAGGAAATATGATTGATCTTGAAGAGGTGAAAAAAGCAATCCTTTCATATCCAACGATAAAAGATGCTATTGTTGATTTTAAAGATAATACACTGTCTGCAGGAATTAAGATGAGTACAGATACAGATATGAAAAACGAATATATAAAAATTAAACAATTTTTAAGTGAAATTATTGCAGTATACAAGGTTCCAAAGTTGATGAATCTGATATAGATAATTTATGATATTGCGAGAGGTTGGAATTTAGGGGAGAACTTATTCAATGGCACAAAAAAGAGCAAATAATAATAAAGATTTTATTGATATTTTATCAAAAATTACACGAATTGATTCATCAGGAATAACCTATGATACACTGATACTTGAAGAGTTGGGCATTGATTCGTTAATGGCAATAGAGATATTAGCAAGGGTTGAGAAACAATTTGATATAATCCTTGAAGAATCTCTCCTGGCTGATGTAAATACAGTTGGCGATTTTATTCAAACGATTGAAGAAAAAATAACCGTGAAAAATTAAGATATGCCAGAGAAAAAAATAAGACATATTTGCTTGATTGGAACTAAGCGTTATACTTGGTCAATAAACCCAAAGATAAAAAAATCATTAGATGAAAACAATAAATTTATAAAAGCATATAATACCTCCAGTTTAAGCATAATAACAATAGCCGGCCTTACTCCATCTGATATTGAAATTTCATATATTGATGAAGATTTTGAAGAAATAGATTTTAATATTCGATATGATATAGTTGGCATCTCTGCAATGACTCAGCAGGTTGCCCGCAGTTATGAAATTGCTACAGAATTCAGAAGAAGAGGGATTTATGTTGTAATGGGCGGCATACATACATCGGTTTTACCTGAGGAAGCATTAAAATGGGTAGATACAGTTATTGTTGGTGAAGCCGAAGACCTCTGGCCTCAATTTTTAGAAGACTTTAAAAATAACAAAGAGCAAAGAATCTACAAACAGCCAAAAGGAACTTATGTTGATTTAACCAAGTCGCCTGTTCCAAGATATGACCTTTTGAAAAAGAAAAATTATTTCAAAGATCACAAATCTTTTTATAACATGATACCCATACAGGTGAGCAGGGGGTGTCCGCATGATTGTGAATTTTGTTTGGTTACAAAATGTTATGGGAGCAAATTTAGAAAAAAAACAATTGAGCAAGTAAGACTTGAAATTATTACAATAAAAAAATACTTTCCAGGTAAAGTAATATTGTTTGCTGATGATAATTTGTTTATTGATAAAAAATTCTCCAGGAAACTGTTAGAAGTAATTAAAGAACTTAAAATTCGTTGGTGGGCACAAACAGACATCTCTATCGGTGAAGATGAAGAACTGTTGTCGTTAATATATGAAAGTGGTGGATTGTTATTATTAATTGGATTTGAAAGTATTGATCCGGAAAATTTAAAGACAATGAATAATAATTCCTGGAAATATAGACAATTATTAAATTATAGTAAAAATATTGAAAGAATACAAAAGCATGGAATTATTGTTTTTGGCTCATTTATTTTTGGCCTCGACAATGATGATAAAAAAGTGTTTAATAATGTTGTTAAATTTATGGATGAAAATAATATAACCGGACAGTTGACGATTGCTACACCATTACCTGGTTCTCGATTGATAGAACGGTTAAGACAAGAAGATCGTTTGATAGAAAATGAACCTTTTTGGGATAAATGTACTTTTTTAGATATTCTATATAAACCCAAAAAAATGACGGTTGAAGAACTGGAAGATGGATTTATTTGGGCTTATAAAAAGGTTTTCAATGAAAAAGCGCTGGCAAAGAGAGCGCAATATTTAAAAAAAATTTATAAGAATATATTTTAAAAGATTAATTAAATATGTCTAAGCTATACAAAGATATAAAATATTTTTTTAATGAGTCCATTAAGGATGATAAATTAAGAAAAAAATTTGTGACGGAAACAGAAAAACTTTGTATAGAGATGGTTAAATTGTCTTGTGTTATCACAATCTTTTTCTATCCTTTATTTGGTATTTTAGATATATTTACCTTTCCAGAAGAATATTCAAGCATTTGGTTAATTAGGATTATTACCATTATAATATGTATTATCATATTTTTTAATCTAAAGAACAATGTTCTAAAAAATAATAATATAAAAAATATTGGTATGCTTATAATGTTAGTAAATGGCATTGCCATTGCAACAATGTGTCATATGACTGGAGGCCCTTCGAGTATATATTATGCCGGTATTAATTTGACGTTATTAGTTACAGTGTTAATTTTACCCTTAGATGTAAAGCGAGTTTCTTTTTCATGTTTGATAACTTATATATACTATGTTTCGCCGCTACCTTTAATTTATGATAATGCTTATTATAAAATCTATAATTTGTCTTATATCGTATCAAATAATTTTTTCTTATTAACCACTATGGTTTTATGTATTATTGGGACTTTTTTCAAGAATAGAAACAGATTAGAACAACTGCGAATGAGGATAAAACTTGAAAATTCTAACAAAAATTTTGAAGAAATCACCAAAGAACTAGAGGGGACAAATAAAAAATTACGCAAACTTGATGAGATGAAGATGCTGTTCTTTTCCAATGTGAGCCATGAACTTCGCACGCCTTTGACCTTGATTCTGGGCCCCCTTGAACAGCTTATGCAGGGAGAAAAAGATATGGATCCTGTGCCTCTGCTTAAAGCCATGGAAACAAATGCCCATAGGCTTCTGCGGCAGGTGAACACCATACTGGATTTTTCCAAAACTGATGCAGGTAAGTTGACCTGTCGCTATGAAAAAGCAAATATTGGTCAGATGCTTT
>JBDLJL010000314.1:0-3963 GCA_039714415.1 Bacteroidota bacterium | reverse complement strand
ATTATCCATAGGAGAAGTATTCAAAGGCGTTAATTATAAAGGATATCAAAAGTATACTTAACAGCATTTTCATGGAAAAAGGCTTTCTGTAAATGCAAGAATACTTGATTCTATCCATTCAGGTTTTGTTTGTAGCAAGTTGAATCAGATAAGGTTTATATTGATAGCTTGTGTTTAACTTTTAAAATAAGAAATTCTATTAAAAGAACAACGTATTACGAAGCAATGATTCCCAAAATGGTAATTTGTAAAACCTTAATGACCAGCAACAAAAAAACTACTATTACAAATTTTAACTTAAGCCGTTTACGTGGCCATAATGTTGAAAAAAAAGTATTATATTGTGGTAATAATGTCACATTATTATTACTTTTTTACCACACCCTCAGTAGTTCAGCCAGCACACTCTTCTCTGCATAAAAAATATAACCCATTGATATATAATTAAATTTCGATTTTTCAAACATATAGCATGCTATTTTGGCATAGAATATGCAAAGTTAACCAATATTTATTAAATTTTAAAAAAGAGGGGGAAAGAAATTGAAAAAATCTGTATTTTTTTTAATAGCTATAATTTTTGCTATGGGGATCGGTAATAAAGTATCTGCTTCAACTTTGACCATAGAATTCAACGGATATATTAGTTATGCAGGATCATTTTTAGATCCTACTGGTTTTTTTAACCAAGGAGACTCACTAAATGGATTTTGGGAATTAGAAACGACAACAACTGATAGCAATGCTTTAACCACTCGAGGTTATTATACCCAGTCAGGATCTCCTGCTTTTCAGATTAATATTGGGAGTTATGCTTTTGAATCCGACTCGATTGGAATACAGATTCTTGATAATCATTCAATGATGGGCTCTTTATGGGATACTTATGACGTGCTTGCAAATGGAGAAACGTCAAATATCACGGGTTTAATTGACCTAAATATGCAAATTACCTTGCGTGATCTAACCCATGATGTATTCAATAGCGATGCACTTCCATCAATTGCTCCAAACCCTTCAGATTTTGACCAAAGTGGCCAGGTACAAGGTCAAATACATGGAGAGTATAATAATCAATCCCTTTTCATGAACTTAGTAATTACGGACACCAGAGCCATAAATCCGAATAGCCCAGTTCCAGAACCAGCAACAATGATGCTTTTCGGAATTGGCTTGTTAGGACTCGCAGGAGTAAACAGAAGAAAATAATTTTCGTTAAGTTTATTTTTTGGGGCAGGGTCAGATTTGGCCCTGCCCTTTTTTACTTGCCTTTATAGACAATTAATTTTTATTCTTGAACTATTTTATAAGTTCCTTTGAATTTTGATATAGATTGATGTGTTCCTTTTTCAGCTGGTCTCAAAGTCCTTCTGTTATATTCCATGCTACCCTGAATTCCTTTGAATTTTCCAGTTCCCTCCATAATTTTTCCTTTTCCTTTGGTTGGGTTAGGAGCCATGTGGGCTGAGTCTTCGTTAAGTTCCCAAATGATCTTATCACCGTCTTTATCAGTATTAGTGAAGTATCCTCTTGTTGTTCCCACCCCGTTTTCAAAATAAATTACACCTACATTATGAGTCGACATTCCATGGAATGGCCCGGCCTCACTATCGCTAACGTTCACCCCAAAATTTTCAAAGCTTAAAACAAAATGCTCTTTATCGAGTGGAATAATTTTATGGCTTCCTGCATAAAAATTTATTCCTGAAAAACTACCTTCTTTTGCCATTTCTGCATATGAGACCTGAAAAAAAGCAAGGGAAAAGGCTATCATCATAATTAATGTGATTATTATTTTTTTCATGATTTTCCTCCTGTTTAAATGATTGTGCAAAAAAATGACCGAATAAAATTAAAAATTTTGATGCTCCCAAAGAATAGCCCTTTAGGAGCAATGTCGTGCAGAGCTTTAGTGGTATTCCTGCTTTAAAGGTAGTTTGAATGTTTAAACTTAACAAGTTAGGCATTTTATGCTGTTCTTTTTTTTAACGATGCTTTTTTATTATTAAATTTAAAAAAATGCTTACGTATAGTAGTTTGATCAGCAGAAAAAAAGGAGGCCTGTGTAATTATAAATAAGAACTTTAACTTTCATTAAACAGTCTGAATTCTAATTGAACTAAAGAACACTGATTTTTATTTTTTTAATAGTCCTGATATATCCAATAAAACCCGATTCTGTCAACAGAAAAAATTTTTGAAATATCAATAGGTTGAATAAAGAAAAATATTAAAAAACCTATGCTAAAAAATATAATGAAATGGAAAAATAATTTTTCCGAAAAATAAAATTTATCAGTCAAGTATAATTATCCGATAGAGAAGTATTCAAAGGCTGAAATTCTAAAAGATACCAAAATAATACTTTATCAAAAAACTTCATGAATTGCTGATGTCCATAATGCAAGAATACTTGATTCTATCCATTCAGGTTTTGTTTGTATAAAGAGGAATGAATCTCGTTAACGTTTGAGCTCACTGGTTTTTACGGAGCGCAGCGGAGTAAAAATCCAGTGCAGCGATTTGTTATGAAATCAAAGTAGTTCCTTTTTCTTTAAAAAACTTTTTAGTTTCAGATCTTGAAAATATGTATATTTGGAAAAGGTAAAACATTGTCATTAATATTGATAGTGCTTTTCCGAAAAACTCGCCTAAGGTTTGTGGAGTTTCGGTTAGAATAAGTAATAGGTTTGGAATTATAGCGATTGCTGAAACTACCAAAACAGGTATAACTACCCAGTTTCTAATTTTGTACGTTCCATAAAATAGCATCCAATAAAATAAAGCCATCACACCCGTCCCAATGACTTCCAAATTAGTTTTGTCAGAAAAAAGCAGTACGTAAATAAAACCAAAAGTTCCTAAAATTGAAAGTAGAAGGTAGGCAATTTGGCTAATTTCAATACCCAAGGGCAAATCAGTTTTTCTAATTTCCGTATTCATAATATATCTGTTTCATAACGCCCGAGCTAACGGGCAAATTTGTCATTGATAATGAACTTGTTCGATTATTAGTGTAAATTTGTCGTGTTCAGCGATTGGTTCACAGATCGCGCAGCGGCCTGGGTACCAATTGATGAAGACGGGTTCCCCGATAGCTCGGGCGTTCAAAGGTTGCGTAGCGCAGCGGAGCGACCTTTGAACGGTTGAGTTCAGGGGCCACCGACCGGAGGGAGGGAACAAGGTTCCACTATATTTCGGTAAGGGCAACACTGTTCTAAAGTTACCACAGATTTTAGAAAAAGCCGCTCCTTGCGGTCCGGTGCAGCGCTTGGTTATGTGCAGGTTTTTATTTAAGATACGATTAAAATCTTTTATTTCTTTTTTGAATTGTTCTCTGACCTATAAAAAATTATATAAAGAAAGAATGAGATAACAATGAAATAAAATACCCATATTGGAAAACGTTCTATCCAAGAATTTGGTAAAATTCCGATTCCAGCTAAACCAAAAATAATAAATATGATTGAATAGATGAGTAATAAACTTGTATCAATGAAACTTTTCATTTCCAATTCTTAATAATATTTTTAGCTACACATAACATTGTTAATATGTGGAAAATTTTCTATGATATTGATTGATATATATGGAAATATTTTCTATCTATTTTGATATTTCATTTAAAAAATAGAAACTTGTTCCAATATTAATTTTCCTTAATTATTTTAAAGCTATCAATGTATTATTTAATCCAAAATTGAAAGTCAAATAAAATTCAATTTTATCATATAAAAACCTTAATGAGCCGGTATACCCGGCTCAAGTATTATTATCCATGTCAGGACTTTTCAGGAGTTGAAAATCTTAAAGATACCAAAATAATACTTTATCAAAATTTTTCATAAGAGCTGCTTTCCCTTGATGCAAGATAATATGAGAAGGCTGGCCCCACCGACGAGCTGTGATACAATCACGCTCAATTAATAACGCAGTCACCATAAAGGGCTGCAAAAAAAAGGA
>JBDLJL010000313.1:0-3966 GCA_039714415.1 Bacteroidota bacterium | reverse complement strand
ATTCATCTCATGAGGATCTTTTTGCAAGTCATATAATTCCCAATAATCTTCATCGTGGTAAAAATGTATCAGTTTGTAATTATTGGTACGCACACCATAGTGCCTATAAACATTATGTTGAGAAGGATGCTCATAATAATGGTAATACATAGCATCTCTCCAATCATTAGATGTGTTTCCGGCAAGAACTTCCCGCAAAGATTCTCCCTGGATATCTTCTGGAATTTCAACACCTGCATAATCGAGGAATGTTGCAGCAAAATCAAGATTAAGGACGATATCGTTAGAAACCAATCCTTTTTTAACTGCATTAGGATAACGAACCACCAAAGGCATTTTTAATGACTCATCATACATAAACCGCTTATCAAACCAGCCATGTTCGCCCAGAAAAAACCCCTGGTCAGAAGTATAAACAATAATGGTATTTTCAGTTAAGCCATTCTTATCCAGATAATCTAATAATCTTCCTATATTCTCATCAACAGATTCAATGGTGGCCAAATAATCTTCCATATATCTTCTGTGCTTCCAAATAGCCAGATCTTTTCCCTGTGGCTTATCTTCATAGAATTGATTATTCTTTTTCAGGTATGCTTTGTTCCATGTTTCTTTTTGTTCATCATTCATTCGCTGATAAGCCCAATCACCATAATCATTAATCCACTCTGTAGAATCTTTGCCTTGAGTTAATTTTAAATCATAACCCATAGTCATATTTTCAATTACTGATAATTGCTGATTCTTTGCAGAAGGTCCCCTGTTTTCATAGTTGTCAAAGTAGTTTTCAGGAACAGGAATATCAACATTATCAAATTTATTAATATGGTCTAAGCGGGGCATCCAATTACGATGAGGGGCCTTATGGTGTACCAACAGACAGAAAGGTTTTGATTTATCCCTATTATCTAACCAATCCATGCTAAAATCTGTAATCAAATCAGTTACATAACCATCCACCTTTTTCTGTTCTCCCATTTCAATGAAATCGGGGTTATAATACTGACCCTGTCCGGGTAAAATATTCCAATAATCAAACCCTGTGGGGTCGCTTTTCAAGTGCCACTTTCCAATCATGGCTGTTTGATATCCGTTTTCCTGCAATAATTTAGGGAAAGTTTGTTGCGAGCCATCAAAAGTAACCAGATTATTGATATGCCCGTTAACATGGCTATATTTTCCGGTAAGCATTACAGCACGACTGGGCGCACAAATTGCATTGGTACAAAAACTGTTATTAAACCGTACACCTTCGTCCGCAATTCTGTCAATATTTGGCGTTTGGTTTACCGAGTTTCCATAACTTGAAATAGCATTCATAGCATGGTCGTCAGACATTATAAAAATAATGTTAGGAGAGATGGAATTCTCTTTATCCTTTTTTTGATTGCTACTGCAACTATACAAAATAGTTATAGCAAGCACAGCAAGTACGTAGGCTAATATTCCCTTTTTCATAAGTTAAGGAGTTATTTTATTTTTTATTGTTTACTAATTTGTTCATCCGGCCATTCCACCACTTTTCCTGTTCTTTTATCAATCGGCATTTGTGCATCTGCATTACGTAAATGATTGCCCAGTTTTATAGCTAGTTCTTTTACTTTATCAGGATTTTCAGTACTTAAATCATGAAGCTCACCAATGTCGTTTTTAATATTGAAAAGTTCAAAATTTTTATTTTTATAATAATAGATCAATTTCCAATTACCGCTTCTAATTGTACTTGATGTACCAATTCCTGGTCCTGGTGATCCCCATTTATTAGGAAAATGCCAGAATAATGCTCTTTCATCACTACTTGTTCTCTCATCTTTTAAATTAGGGACAAAGCTAAGCCCGTCAATATCTTGAACTGTCTTATAATCCTGAATATTAGCCATCTCTAATATAGAGGGGAAAAAATCTTCAATAATCAGGTAATCCTTATCAACCGAAGCAGGTTTAACAACCCCCGGCCATTTTACAATCATTGGCTCACGGATACCGCCTTCATAAGCTGATCCTTTCCCACTATTTAGCGGAAGGTTATGTTTATGTTTTTCACCTCCCCTTCTTCCTGCACTTAATCCGCCATTATCTGACATAAACAGGATTATGGTATTATCAGCTAATTCATTTTCATCCAAATAGTTCATTAAATCACCTAAACTTTTATCCATGCCTTCGACCATTGATGCATATTTTGCCTCAATAGAATCAAGTCCTTGATCAACATATTTTTGAAAAAAACGACTATCTGCTTCAATAGGAACATGGACTGCATAATGAGCCATATAAAGATAAAAAGGCTTACCTGTTGCCCTAGAACTATCCATTGCCAGTATAGCCTCTTTTGTAAGCACATCACTAAGGTTAATATCTTGCCCATGATATTTTTCAAGACCGGGTACTGACCAGTTATTTTGAGGATTACCTAAAGAATCATTCCCAAAATTATTAACACCCTGATAAGAACCCGGGGCACCTGCTGCATGTCCTGCAATATTTATATCAAATCCCAGGTTCAAAGGATTTTCACCCGGTGTACTAATTGCCCCAAAATGTGCTTTGCCTACATGGATTGTAAAATATCCGTTATCTTTTAATATTTTAGGTAAAGTTGTAGCATAAACTGTATTTTCAATACTATCAGTTGCTTGCAAACCATTTACATTCCATTTTGGAAAATCCAAAATATCATCTTTAACGTCATTTGAAGCATTACGCTTTAATGTCCAATTTGTTACCCTATGACGGGCAGCATTCATACCGGTCATTAAACTAACCCTGGTTGGTGAACAAACAGCACATGCGTATGCCTGGGTAAATTTCATCCCTTGTTCTGCCAATAACTCCATGTTTGGCGTGTAGAATTTATTATTATTTGGTGTTTTTTCCTTCCAGAATGGTACAGAAGTATCCTGCCACCCCATATCATCAACCAAAAACATGATAATATTGGGTTTTACTTCTTTTTGTTTCTTATTGCAGCTTAAGCCAATTAGTGAAAATACACTAAAAATAATCACAATTTTTTTCATAACTCAGTTAATAATTTTTTATACATCATAAAATATAAACAAATGTGTTTTATCCTTCTATGATTCATATTCTGTTATTTTGTCCTTTTTAAAAATAAGACTTCTTCTTTTCCAGAAGCGAAATCAGATAGTGTAGTAAACACTACATATTTTCAACAATTAATAAACCCAATCTAATATTCCAAAGCCTATAATATTCATTATAATTGGAACAGAATAAATGACTGCTAGAGAAATAATTTTTGCTTTCACGGTTTTTCTTGAAATAACAAACCAAGCTCCAAGATAAAAATGCAAATATCCAATTAAAAATATCAGGATCATCCCTAAAAAGGTATTATTCCAAAATGGGTATTCCCAAATCAATATATCGCCTTTGTTTAAAAACCATTCCACAAAAACACAAAACAATGAGTATCCAATTGCCCAAAACAAAGGATTTGGAAGACCAAGTATTTTCTTCTTTTTGTCTTTTTCAAGAGTATGATACCATATAATTCCCGAAATAAGGAACATAAAAATAATTTCTATGTTCCAGCCTACCATTGTACGAAGTGCAGTATCACCAGGAGCAGTCCAAAATGCAGAATGATTTGTTAAAACCATTACCCAACCATTCCATGTTTCGTTAAAGAAATCAATTCCAAATACAGTAAGTCCGGCAAATACTGCATCAAAATTTCCTGTTTCCCTTCCTGCTTTAATTTCTTTTACATAAATGTAAATTACTATGGCAAGTAGAGGAATTACATACCATTTTAACATGGTAAAGTCCCTTAAACCATTTAATGCTTCAATTGTTGCTTCTGTCATAACATCTTGTTTTAAGCTTATAATTTGTTAAAAGATAAGAAACTACTACATACTATTCAACTATAATTTCATCAACAAAAAGCCAAGCGTTATTACCTGCACCCGGATGCCAGTCAGGGCATATTACCTTGTC
>JBDLJL010000312.1:0-3994 GCA_039714415.1 Bacteroidota bacterium | reverse complement strand
AAATTCAAACCGCAGAATACTATGGTATTTGAGGATTTGGATTTTGAGCAACAACGCAGAAGTCGGACTTTATAGACAAACACTAATTAAATATTTTGGTCACCAGTTTTATTAAATAATCTAAACATATTTTCGTGAAACACTCACAAGCAACAGCACACAAAAGGATATGAACATAGCGAAGCGATCTCACGACCGAAGGAAGTAATAAAACATAGCCTGCCCCGATTTTCGGGGAGTGTTCCATGGTATTTGAAGTTTGAATTACTTTTTTTGCTAAGATATTACATTGAAAGTTAACAGCTTAATACACTTTTACACTAATGAAAATTGATATTAAAAATAAAATCCTGTTAATAACAATTTCAGGATTACTAATTATTTCTTTTTTCTCATTATATAACATTATATCAACACATTATAAGCGATTAAGCGAACATGCAGAAGCATCTTTACAAAAAAACAAAGAAACTTTCACTAATATTTTAGAAAATGACAAGGCAAAACTTTTAGTTGCTCTTGAGGTTCTTATTAGAGATAAAAACTCTAAGGATTTATACTTAAAAGGAAATCAGGATAGCTTGTTTACATATTCCACACCGATATTTGAGCAGTTGAAAAAAAAATTCAACATCACACACTGGTATTTTATCAATAAAAACAGGACCTGTTTTTTGCGTGTTCACAGGAAAAACAAACGAAATGACACCATCAATAGAAAAACACTCATAAACAGTATAAAAACTGAAAATTATTCCATGGGCCTGGAACTTGGGTCAAGAGCTTTTGCTTATCGCGTTATTTACCCATACTACTTTAAAGATGAATTAATTGGTTATATTGAAATGAGCGAAGAAATCGGTCATTTTTCACAACTAATGAAAAATCAAACAGGTGACAATTCTGTTCTTGTAATAGATAAAAAATACCTTAACGAAAAAAAATGGACTAAAGCCCGGAAAGAATATCCTGAAATGGCCAAATGGAATGAATATGAAGATATAATATTAATAAACAGGACTACAGATTTAATTGAAGTAAATAAAATATTACCTTCCTTGGTAAACATGCCCGATGAGGGATTAATCATTGACCAAAACTATAAAATTAATAACAGATCGTATATTTTAGGCAGTTTTCCTATTTATGATGCCACACAACAAAAGGTTGGAGCACTTGTGTATTTAAATGACATTACGAAACTTTCTGACAAAATGTATTTCAATAGCATTTCTATGTCATCTATTTTATTATTATTGATTATAGTAGTTGTAATTACAATAATTATAATTATAAAAAGGTCGATTATCAATCCTCTTGAAAACGCCAAAAAATATATTTCAGAAATTTCAAAAGGAAATTTGCAAACTAATATAACCATTTACTCGAAAGATGAAATTGGCATAATGTTAATCGATTTAAAAAAGATGGTAACTAATTTAACATCTACAATGTTAACTATTAGTAAAAGTATAAATACGATAAACATTACTTCTGAGAAATTAAATTCTAATTCCATAAAACTGGAACAAAGCAATTCAGTTCAAAAAAACTCAATTGAAAAAATTTCTGATGAGATTAGCGAAATTTCACAAAAAATAAAGCAGAGTGATGAAAATGCTGAACAAACAGGTAAATATGCTGAATCTTCAGGTGAAAAATTGAAACAAGGTAAATCAGCATTTATACAAACAACTGATGCAATGAACAATATTGCTGAAAAAGTATCAATTATTAGTGAAATTGCATTACAAACCAATATTATTGCCTTAAATGCAGCAATTGAAGCAGCACGTGCCGGAGAATATGGAAAAGGGTTTTCTGTAGTAGCAGTAGAGGTTAAAAAATTAGCTGAAATTAGTAAAAATTCTGCCGACACAATTAATCAACTTTCCAGTTCAAGTATTGATATTGCTGAAAAATCTAAATATATCCTAGATGAGATAATTCAACAAATGAACAAAACCACTACGATGATTAATGAAATCTCATTAGCCAGTATGGAACAAACAAATAGCATAAACCATGTCAATGATGCCATTAGTTCGCTATACAATTTATCGCAGCAGATTGTTTCTTTTTCTACAGAAAGCTCAGATATTGCAAAAGATTTAAACAAACAGGCCCATGAAATGCTAAAAGTTGTATCTTCCTTTAATTTTGGAAAATAATAATAAGTCTTAAATGGCAATTACCCTGCTCGTTAAATTGTTCATTTTCAAATACAAAAACAATTCACTTTATGTGGGTTTCTAAATTGATTAAAAGAAAAAATGATAAGTGAATCTGTAAAAATACATGATAAATTTTCTTTCGAAATTAAATTAGGTTATTCTTCTGATGAAGAAATTAAATCACCGGAATATAGCATAAACATGTATTTATTTGTTCCCGACAGTCTGGATGTGAACAGGTTTACATACAAAAATAATGATTTCTACCACGATTTAAAATCAAACATACGTTTAATGACCCCGGTTTACCTTTTACGTGATATATACCAGGGTAAAAACAATCCATTAACAAGACTTGAAAACAGTCTTCAAAATTTAGCTAAACAACCAAATAAGGAAAACATTGAGCATTATGAGTTTCAGATTAAAATGTACGGTTCAATTGTTAAAAGTGCGTTACGAAGGGAAGTTTTTCATATTAAAGATAATAAAATTGAGGCTGATATAAATTTTCTGATTCGAAGCTATATTCAAGATATAAATGAAATAAAAGAAAAATATAGAAAACTACGCAGAATCATTAATGTGCCAACTGTAACGCCCAAGCTATTAAACATTTACTTATTTGGCGATGAGTACCTTGGTAATCTTACCGAAAAATATACTTTTCGTTTATTGCGGTATCTCCGGAATAAAAATTACGATTCTAAATACAAAAAAGAACTTCTTGAACTCATCAAAAAAGAGATCGATTATAAATCTTCAAAAGACCTTCCAATTGTATCTGACAATTACAATAATAATGAAGAGTTATTATACAGGCGCAGCGTTTTAAAAAAATATATAGAAAGTAATTTATTTCTCAACACCAGGCAGAAAAAAGAAGGTAAACTGGCTGAACAATTAATTTATAGCCTGGCTGCCGGAATAGCAATGATTTTTGCAACCGGTATAGCTTTTTACACACAGCAGGAATATGGAAACTTCACTCTTCCCTTATTTATTGCACTTGTTGTAGGTTATATGTTTAAAGACCGGATTAAAGAGCTCACTCGTGTATATTTTAGTGGAAAATACAGAAAGAGTCATTTCGACCATAAAACACAAATTTTCAGCGGAAAAAAACATAGCATTGGGTATTGCAAAGAAAGTTTTAACTATATTGATGAAACAAATATTTCATCCAGGATAATGAAACGACGAAACCGTTCACATTTAACTGAAATTGAAAATAACTGGATTGGTGAAAAGGTAATTTTATACCGTAAGCAAATTAAGTTATATGGGAAAAAGATAAAAACAGTTTATAAGGAGTATACAATTAACGGTATAAATGACATTGCACGGATTAACATTTCACAATTTCTTGAAAAAATGACCAATCCTGAAATGCCTATGTATTTTATTGATAATGAAAAGTATAAAAAATTATATGGAAACAAGGTATATCATTTAAATTTAATTCTTAACTTTAAAACGGCCAATAATGAGTTTTTCAGGCGCTACCGTGTTGTGTTAAACAGGAACGGTATAAAAAGAATTCAAAGAATAATGATTGAACCGAAAAATTAGATGTGAGAATTAGAGGATTAGAAGATGTGGGAATTAGAGGATATGGGAATTAGAAAATGAGGAAATTAAAATTGACATCAACTAACGACTAATGACGACCAATAACCAATAACCAATAACCAATGACTAATGACCAATGACAAATGACAAATGACAAATGACAAATGATACAATGCGATAATTCTTTAATGATTCAATGATAACAAATGACTTAATGACAGCGAAGCGAAATGACCAATGACTAATGA
>JBDLJL010000311.1:0-4023 GCA_039714415.1 Bacteroidota bacterium | reverse complement strand
ACCGGAATCCGTTGTTTCGCAATGCCCTGATGTCTTCCCTCTTTTTTAAGAGAATATCTTTTATTCCCCCGGTGCTGACACCCCCGGTGCGCATTTTTACAATGGTCTCAGGCAGGTACTGCAGGTTTATGGTTGCATCCTTCATTATGCGGAGCATAAAATCGTAATCGCCCGAAATTTTAAACGAGGTATTAAACAAACCGTGTTTCTTATAAACTTCCTTTTTTAGAAACAATGTAGGGTGGGGCGGTGCCCAGCCGTTTTTTATGTTTTTGCCGTTAAAAGGTTTACTTATCCATGTGCGTACGGCTTTATTGGTATCCTCAGAATCGACAAATACCAGGTTGCCGTACACTCCGTCAATTTTAAATTCTGTTTCTTTTTTGGAAAAAGAATTTCTCCCCCTTTCCGAGGGGGAGTACCGCTGCGAAGCAGTGGGGAGGTGGTGTTCTTTTCCAGGTGAACTGTTTTGGTTGGGCATGATACCCCCTCTGTCCGTCAGCTGACGGACATCTCCCCCCGCCGGGGGAGAAAAGAATTCTTTTGCTATGGCTTCTATCGTAGTCGGGCTGGCCAGCATATCATCCGAGTGCACAAAACCGATTACATCGCCGGTAGCGAGTTGTATGCCTTTGTTTAGTGCATCGTAAATCAGTGAGACCAATTTTTCAGGAATGCAGTGAAACTGAAAAATTATGGTCGAACTGATCCCGGGTTTACGAGGGATCTGTTTATCGCCTTCTCCTTCCTCTGCTATCGGGTTCTGAAATATATTTTGTAACCGAGGAAAAGGATTTTACAATTTCTATCGTCCGGTCTTTAGAGCCACCATCCACCACAATGTGTTCGATGTCTGGGTAGGTTTGCCCGGCTACCGATTGCAGACAATCTTTTATGTTTTTTACGCTGTTGTAAGCAACAGTAATGATGGTGATTTTCACTTGTTAACTAACATGATGTTATTTGCAGAGTTGCTTATTAAATCAGAATTGATCCCAATCCAACCAAAGGTTTTTATCAAACCTGATTTTATCATCTAATGACTCACCAAGTTTAAAATCTGAAAATACCATTAGCTCAGCATTAGCTTCCAAAGCTTTTATGCCATTTGCATAACCGGGAGGAACAGATAAAAGATTATTCTCCGATTCTGTTAAAACAGTATAATCAGCTTTATGGTTATCTGTTGGGTTATTAAAATCATCTATTTTTTTCCAAGCCACTACAAAACTTCCCCTGATGCACTTAAAAAATTTATGTTCTTGCTGGTGCCCCTGCCATGCACGAACAACATTTTTATCAGGATGTTTAATGATATACATGCGTTTGATCGTCGTTAAATCAAAATCATTGTTGTATAGCAATTCACCTCTTTCATCAGAGTGAATTCCTCCTGTTATGATTTCCGGTATATTTTTTAGTTCCATTTAGTTTAAGCTTCTTTCAATTTGTGAAGCTGTGTTTTTTATAGAGAACTGGTTGGATAATAACAATTTGCCATTTGCTCCCATTTTTTTTCGTAAAGGTTCTGAATCAATTAGTTTCTTAGCAGACTGATATAATCCTTCTTCATCATCACTATCAACAATTAATCCTGCATTTGCGTTGTTTACAATGTCTTTTAAATCGTTACCGGTATTGACACAACCTAAAATTGGTTTTGAATATCCCATATAACCTAAAAGTTTTCCGGGGAAATTGTGTGTTTTATGGGAAGGATGTAAACTAAACATTCCTATATCAAATTCATTTAACATTTCAAAATAGGTTTTCTGATCAACCGAAGGTAAGTAGGTAATGTTTGTCAGATTATGTTTCTCTTTTTCATTCAGAATCAAGTCAACTTCATCGCCTTTCCCTACAAACAGGAAATGAACATTTGAATTGTTTTTGAACTGTTTGGCTAAATTAACGAGGTAAATCATATTTTGGGCATGCCCAATATTTCCCCCGTAGAACAAAACAATTTTTTCTTCGAGGTTTAATTTCTTGCGAATGATATTCTGTTGTTTAGGCACCGATGGTATTTCTGCCCAATTAAACAATACTTCAAATTTTGAAATATCGGTTCTTTTATCTTTGAAAAATTTAAGGTTTGAAGGAGACATTACACCTATTTTTCCTGCCGAATTATAACTTATTTTTTCAAAGTATCTAAAATAACGGTGAATTATGGAGTTTTTCTTCATCAATCCATTATCAATAGTCCATTGGGGGAAAATATCACGAAGGATCAGGTAAGATTTACAATTCCAGTGTTTAGTAAGTTTTTTTACCAGGCTTCCCCAAAAAATGGAAGGTGAATAATATACAATTCCATCAAAGTAATTCTCCGAGAAATATCTTTTTGCAGCTTTCCACGCATAAAAAGAGAGTAACGTTTCATTTATTGCTCTCTTTATTTTCCCAGTATTTTTTATTTCACCGCTTCTGAAAAAGAGAACCTCAACTCCATCAATTCTTTTAATTAGCAGTTTTTCTTTTTGTAATGGTTTTGGTGATAATACAACCACATGGTGCCCGTTTTTCCTGAATTCAAGCGCCAGCTCATGCATCATTTTTGCTGCCACTTTTATGCTGTGTGGCAAGTAGTCATCAACAATTAAGAGTAGTTTCATTGCTATTTACTCCAAACAACACGATTGATATAATCTGTATATGACAGAATGATTCTAACTACTTTGTCAGATACATTTGGTATAGAATAATCATAAACAGGCCTAAAATTTCTGTTATCGTCAATTTGTTGATACTGTAATTGTGTTAAACCTTGTAATATGCGCTCGGGATTCAGTCCAACCATCATCACTGATGCTTCTTCCATGGCCTCGGGACGTTCGTGGGCTTCCCTTATATTCAATGCTCTGAAGTTCATAATAGAGGATTCTTCTGAGATTGTTCCACTGTCGGACAATACCGCATAAGCATTTTTTTGCAGGTGGTTATAATCATGAAATCCCAGTGGTTTCATTAATTGTATGAGTGGACTAAACTGAAAACCTTTTTCGTTGATTTTATTTCGGGTGCGGGGATGGGTAGTAACAATAATTGGAAATTGAAATTTTTCTGCTATCAGATTTAATGTAGTAACCAGTTTATCAAAGTTTCCCGAATTAATGTTTTCTTCGCGATGGGCTGATACTACAAAATACTTTCCTTTTTCAAGTGATAATTTTTTCAATACATCTGAAGCATCAATTTGATTCATGTTGGCATTTAGCACCTCATACATCGGGCTGCCTGTTTTAATCACACGGTCGGCTGGTAAGCCCTCTCGTAATAAATACTCGCGCGCAATAGAACTGTATGTTAGGTTAATGTCGGAAACATGGTCTACTATCCTGCGGTTGGTTTCTTCTGGTACACGCTGGTCAAAACAACGGTTTCCGGCTTCCATATGGAAGATAGGTATTTTACGTTTTTTGGCAGCAATGGCACATAAACACGAATTGGTATCACCCAAGACTAAAAAAGCATCAGGTTTTTCCTCCTCAAGAACAGGATCGATATTAATTAAAATTTTTCCTGCTGTTGTTGTGGCATTTCCCCTTGCGGCGTTCAGAAAGTGATCAGGTTTCCGTAATCCAAGATCTTTAAAAAAAACCTCGTTAAGTTCATAATCGTAATTTTGGCCGGTATGTACCAAAATGTGCTCAATACTATCCGATTGATCCAGCTTTTTTAAAACTTCTGACAACCGGATTATTTCGGGACGGGTGCCAACAACAGTTATTACTTTTAGTTTCTTCATAAATTAAATTTTAATGGAACGCTGATGACACAGATTCAACCGATTCTCACTGATTAAATCTGTGTATATCTAATTAATCAGCGTCATCTGTGTGCTATTCTTAAACTTTTTTAAAATAGGTATCTCCATCTTCCGGATTGTAATGTTCGTTGATCCAGAAAATGGTATATAACACTTCATCTCCAATGTTTGTAATGTTATGGGTAAACCAGATTGGCATATCTACAAACGAAGGTTTTGCCCCATCCAACTCAAACGAATACACTTTATCT
>JBDLJL010000310.1:0-4109 GCA_039714415.1 Bacteroidota bacterium | reverse complement strand
TCTACTGCCAACTGAATACTGCTTACTTTATGACACATTCTCATTTAATATGTCGTTCAGTTTCTCTGCCTGTAAAGCCAAATTACTAACCGAAGCTGCTAGTTCTTCAGATATTGCTGCATTTTCCTGAGCACCTTCATTTATTTGTGTAATGGAATTGTTAATTTGTTCAATACTGTTCCTTTGTTCTGATGAAGCTGCTGAAATTTCAATTACCACCTGGTTTACATTTTCTATATCAAAGGAAATCCTTTTTTGATAATCGCCTGCTTGGTCCGAATCTGTCATGGCCGTTTTAACTAAATCAACAATTTCTTTTGCACCTTCATTGCTGTTATCGGCTAATTTTTTTACCTCTGCTGCGACTACGGAAAAACCTTTACCTGCTGCACCAGCCCTTGCTGCTTCAATTGCGGCATTTAAAGCTAATAAATTTGTTTTACTGGCTATTTCCTGGATAAGTCCAATTTTAGCATCAATATTATGTATTGCAGTTAAAGAATTAGCTATTACTTCGTCACTCTTTTTTACAAATTCAGTAGTATTGTTTACAGATTTGGCCGTTTCTTCCGTATTTTCCGCATTTTGAATTATTGATCCGGTCATTTCTTCCATTGTAGCAGAAATTTCTTCAATGTTTGCTGCTTGTTCACTAGCGTTTGAACTAAGTGAGTTTGCCGAACCATCCAACTCTTTCGATAACTGGGCCAAGGTAATTGAAGTATCCTTTACTAAACTAAATACAGAACTAAGCTTTTTGTTTTGATCTTTATTAATTTTTGAATCATTATTGGCCGCATTAATGGCATTTTCTGCAAATTGAATAGCAAAATATATAATAATAGTGATTAAAATCAAAGTAGTAGTATGGTTTATGAAACCCGTACGTAACATTTCAGTTTGATCCGGAGATTGTTCAATAGCAAAAAAGTAAACCCTTATAGTAGATCCCAAAACAATTATAAAATTTATGATTACTATCTTTTGTGAGGCATATAAGATCCCAATTGTTAACATGGCCAGAGTAGTATAAAAGCCTTGTGTGTATTTTAATAATGCGGGGATCTCTTTATCCAAAAGGTTTAAAAAAACTACAGATATTACTATCAAACCGAAAGACAGTATATTTCCTGCAGTTTTAATGCTGTAACTTTTAAGTATAAACAGACTGATGATTATAAATATGATAAAAGATATTATGGATATTGAAGACTTAAAATTTGCGGTCTGGGTTAATAATGTTTGCAAGTAAAGAAGAGAAACTAAAATGACACCAATTGTGTTAATTATAATAAAAGAATTTGTTTTTTGCTTTTCAAAAAGGCTCATTTCCTTATCAGGAGTAAAATACTGTAGGAGTTGTTTCATAGGATTTTGGTTTAGAGTTTATGTGTCTGGTAAAAATAATAATTTAAAATGATATAATGATAATGAAACAATGATTGAATAAAAATAAATATTTAATTCATTTATTACTGAATCATTATCGCATTGTATCATTATATCATTTGTGAATTGATTAATAATGCTTAAAGGATAGACAGTATGCTTTTTGGTTTTGGCTTGTCCAACTTGGGCATTATTCAATAATCTACCTCTATTCTTCCAATGTGCTTAAATCGCCTTCATCCTCACCAAGTGCCCTAGCTTTTAAAACCCGTCGCATAATTTTACCACTACGTGTTTTCGGTAGCCCGTCAACAAAATTGATTTCTTCGGGTTTCGCGATTGGCCCCATAACTTTTGCTACATGATCTTTTAATTCGGTTTCTAAATCTCTATCACCTGTAGTTCCATGTGTTAATATCACAAATGCATGAATGGCATTTCCTTTCAGCTCATGGGGTAATGGAATTGCAGCTGCTTCAGAAACCAAATTATGGCTAACTAATGCACTTTCTATTTCCGCTGTTCCCAAACGGTAACCACTTACTTTAATTACATCGTCAGTACGTCCGATAATCCAAAAATACCCGTCCTTATCTTTCCTTGCGGCATCGCCGGCACTGTACCAGCCCTGTTTTTCAAAACGCTTCCAATAAGTGTCATAAAAACGTTCCCTGTCTTCGTTAATGCAACAGGTCATTCCCGGCCATGGTGATTTAATGACTAAGTTGCCTTCTTCACCCGCATCTACTTCGTTTCCATCATCATCAACTACCGCAATTTCATTCCCAAAAAATGGTTTGGTTGCTGAACCTGGTTTAAGTGGAGTAATTGGTAAAGGTGTTATCATGAACCCACCCGTTTCAGTTTGCCACCAAGTGTCCATAATAGGACAATTATCTTTGCCTATGACACGGTGGTACCATTTCCACGCTTCGGGGTTTATGGGTTCACCAACCGAGCCAAGAAGGCGTAGAGTACTAATATCATGTCGGTTTACCCATGATTCTCCATAGCGCATTAAGCCCCTGATGGCAGTTGGCGAGGTATAAAGGATCGTAATACCATATTTCTCAACCATTTTCCACCAGCGGTCAGGATAAGGATGATTCGGTGCCCCTTCATACGAAAATATTGTTGAATCGTTAATAAGGGGAGCATAACCAATGTAACTATGTCCTGTAATCCAACCGGGATCTGCGGCACACCAGAAACGGTCTTCAGGTTTCACATCAAATACCATACGGTGTGTTGTTGAAGTGTAAACACTGTATCCGCCATGAGTGTGAACCAGGCCTTTAGGTTTGCCGGTTGAACCTGATGTATAAAGCAAAAACAGCATATCATCAGAAGCCATAATTTCCGTATCACATTTGGCATTTGCAATAGGTAGTGCTTTTAAATCATGATACCAATAATCGCGGTCATTTTCCATGTACACTTCTTCTCCTGTACGTTTCACTGTTATAACTACTTCTACAACCGAACACATTTCAAGGGCTTTGTTAACAATTTCCTTTAACTTTGTTGCTTTTCCTCTTCTATAACCACCATCCGCCGTAATAACTACACGACTTCTGGCATCCTGAACTCTTTCTAACAATGCATCACTACTAAACCCACCATAAACAACACTGTGTGCCGCACCTATTTTAGCACAAGCCAACATAGCAAAAATGAGTTCCGGTATTTGGGGCATGTAGATGGTAACAATATCACCTTTTTTTACGCCCATGCTTTTTAAAATATTGGCAAACTCAGAAACTTCACGGTTTAATGCATGATAGGTATATGGTCGTACTTCACCATCTTCACCTTCCCATAACAAAGCAAGTTTGTTTTTATTGGCTGTTTTCAAATGCCGGTCAATAGCATTATGGATTATATTGGTTTTGGCACCCACAAACCACTTATAAAAAGGAGCATTACTTTCATCAAGCACTTTATCCCATTTTTTGTACCAATCAAGGTTTTCTGCCTGCTCGGCCCAAAATTGTTCACGATTTTCAACCGAATATTTGTAAAGTTCTTCATATTCTTCTACCGTAGCACCATCAATTATAGTTTGTGGTGGATTGTAAATCTCACTGTTCTGATTTGTTGTCATAGTTAATAAATTAATTAGTGTTATTGCGTATTTAAATTAAAAATTAGTCATTCACTTTGTTGTCATTAAATTGTCATTTCTTATCTGCTTAAGCCTCGGGGTAGTTCGGGTTGCTTTGCTGTCATTAGAAATTTGCTTTTAGCGACCGGTTGTTAGCAGTTAGCAACTGGCTAAAGCCAAGATTTACCAATGTCTCCGCATTAGCAGGATTTGAAAAACTTTACAAGTCACCATATTTTCATATCTTAAATAGTCCAACACTGAAAGGTGCCAGCACACTTTCAGGTTTCTCATCCTTTCATCTGTTTATATTTAATTATTTTTATTGGTCAGATGTTACCGCATGTCAAAAATAATCATTATTCGCAAGCTCATGAGGGCTAAAGCCGTTCTCGTGTGTGTTAATAACCTTTAGCTCACGAACACAATTAAAGTAATAATAGATTGTGAGTAATTATTTTTAACATGCTTGTTTCATCCACACATTTTCAAATTTCCACATCTTGATAAAATTAAGACTAAGTGCTCGTTAAGAAATAACCTTTACATTCAAACTTGTTCTTTTGTCCTTTTTCTGCTTAAAAAAACGCTTTAAATAGCTCGCTATTTGCAGTTT
>JBDLJL010000309.1:0-4154 GCA_039714415.1 Bacteroidota bacterium | reverse complement strand
TATGAGCAGGCTGTTTTAAGAATTAATGAAATTATTTCGCAAGGTACCGGAGCTGTTGAAATAAAAAGTGGATATGGCCTAAACACCAAGGCCGAACTGAAAATGTTGCGTGTAATTAAGCGCTTGAAAGAAACCATGCCGGTTGCTATAAAATCAACTTTTTTGGGCGCTCATTCTGTTCCTGCAGAATATAAGGGGCGGCAAACTGAATATGTAGATTTGGTAATTAATGAAATGGTACCGGCAGTGGCAGCAGAAGAATTGGCTGATTATATTGATGTTTTTTGTGATAAAGGCTTTTTTACCGTTGAAGATACTGATCGTATCCTAATGGCAGGGATGAAACATGGTTTAAGGCCAAAAATTCATGCAAATGAATTAGATTATTCGGGCGGTGTCCAGGTGGGTGTTAAATATAACGCCTTATCTGTTGATCATCTGGAATATGTAGGTGATGATGAGATTAATGCCCTGCTTGGTTCGGAAACTATGCCAACAATTTTACCAGGTGCTGCTTTCTTTTTGGGTTTAGAATATTCCCCTGTTCGTAAAATGATTGATGCAGGGTTACCCGTGGCAATTGCCTCTGATTTTAATCCGGGCTCCTCTCCATCAGGCAATATGAAATTCATGATGTCACTGGCATGTATAAATTATAAAATGTTACCTGAAGAGGTTATTAATGCAACAACTATAAATACAGCTTACGCTATGGGTTTAAGTGAAGAGTTGGGTTCCATTGCCGTAGGCAAAAAAGCAAATCTTTTCATCACTAAAGAAATACCAGGCATTGAATTTATGCCTTATGCATATGGGAGTGATTTAATTGAGACGGTGATACTTAATGGAGAAAAGGTGTGAATAAATATATATTGCTACATGGTTAAATTGTTAAATTGTTAGCTTGATTTTGCCCTATAGCATAACGGAAAATAGTTATGGATAAAAAGTATTTAAAATTAGATAATGTATCTGCTTATAAAATTGCATTTTTTCTGTCTAATTATGTTTGGGATATTGTTATTCAATGGGATTATTTTGCAAAAGATACAGTAGGGAGACAATTTGTAAAAGCAACCGATAGTATTTCAGCCAATATTGCTGAAGGATTTGGGAGATATGGAAAAAAAGATAGAATAAGGTTTTATCGATATAGTTTTGGCTCTTTAAAAGAAAGCTTTGATTGGAATGAAAAATCAAAAATTCGAAAATTGTTGACAGAAAGTCAATACAAATATATTTTTACAGAATTGGACAAACTTCCAAAAGAAATAAATGCTCTAATAAAATATACAAATGAAAAGCTTAAATACTGATTGATTTAACCATTTAACAGTTTAACCATTTAACAATTTAAATACATGAAACAATTAATAGAATGTGTCCCAAATTTTAGCGAAGGGAATGATATGTCAATTATCAAACAAATTACCGACCAAATTGAAAGTGTGGATGGTGTTCGTTTATTGGATGTGGATCCTGGTAAAGCAACAAACCGAACGGTAGTTACCTTTGTTGGTACTCCGGATGAGGTAATTGATGCGGCGTATTTGGCCATAAAAAAAGCTGCAGAGCTTATTGATATGAGCAAGCACCATGGTGAACACCCACGTTTTGGTGCTACTGATGTATGTCCATTAGTACCTATTGCCAATATTTCAATGGACGAAACCGTTGAGTACGCTCATAAATTGGCCAAAAGGGCAGGGGAAGAACTGGAGATCCCAATTTACTGTTATGAATTTGCTGCACAGGAAGAAAAAAGAAAAAATCTGGCTTATTGCCGTTCCGGTGAATACGAAGCATTAAAAGAAAAATTAGTAAAGCCGGAATGGAAACCGGATTTTGGACCTGCCAAATTTAATGCCGGTGCTGGTGCTACAGCGATTAGTGCACGAAACTTTTTGGTAGCCTATAACTTTAATTTGAATACCACCTCTACACGCAGGGCAAATGCCATTGCTTTTGATGTTCGGGAAGCCGGTAGGACAAAGCGTGAAGGAAATCCGGTTACCGGGAAAATTGTAAAGGATGAAAATGGTAAGCCAGTAAGAATTCCCGGGTCACTAAAAAAAACCAAAGCTATAGGTTGGTACATAGAAGAATATGGTGTTGCCCAAATTTCAATGAACTTGACAGATATTACCGTAACTTCAATCCATCAGGCATTTGATGAGGTTTCTGAAAAAGCCCGTTTAAGAGGTATCAGGGTTACAGGTTCTGAATTGGTTGGACTGGTCCCTTTACAGGCGTTATTGGATGCCGGCAAACATTATTTGAAAAAGCAAGAAAGGTCAATAGGTATCTCTGAAGATGAAATTATCAAAATAGCGATAAAATCGCTGGGTTTAGATGAACTAAAACCATTCAACCCTAAAGAAAGAATCATTGAATACTTACTTGAAGCGGATAATAAAAAAGCATTAATTGATTATGATTTAAAAGAATTTGCCAATGAAACCGCTTCTGAATCAATGGCGCCGGGCGGTGGGTCCATCTCCGCATATATGGGTGTATTGGGGGTATCACTTGGTGGGATGGTTGCCAACCTTTCAGCGCACAAACGTGGTTGGGACCATCGTTGGGAAGAATTTTCTGCTTGGGCTGAAAAAGCACAATATTATAAAGATCAGCTATTAAGCATGGTTGATGAAGATACCAATGCGTTTAATAAGATTATGGCAGCATTTGGTCTTCCAAAATCTACAGATGTAGAAAAAGAAGCACGATTACAAGCTATTCAGGATGCAACAAAATATGCTATTGAAGTTCCGTTCAAAGTAATGAAGCTGGCATATGAATCCATGGAAATGATCCAGGCAATGGCAGAAATTGGAAACCCCAATTCGGTTACTGATGCGGGTGTAGGTGCTCTGGCAGTACGGTCAGCAGTGATTGGTGCATTCTTAAATGTAAAAATTAATGCGGCCGGTCTTGATGATAAATCATATGTTGAAAAAGTTATTGCTGAAGGTAATAATATTCAAAAAATGACCATTGACAAAGAAAAGGAAATTATGGATATTGTTGAAAGTAAAATATAAGTATACAGCAAACAGTTCACAGTAGGCAAACGGCTCTGCTGTCTGCTGACTGTGAACTGGCTACTGACTACTATTCATTTCGTCCAGATTTAGAATGTCCATAAATTCCCATTCACGGTATGCCATAACATTAATTGTTTAATTATAAAGATACAAAATAAAAACGAAGAATAATGTTCTTGTTTTACTAACTATTACCCCTGTATTTCCACAATTTTCAGACCTGGTCACTGAGCCTGTCGAAGTGCCCATCCTCAAATATAGATATCCTCAAATCCCCAACTTATGCTATTATCCCGTTAGAAAATTAGATTGTTCCGGGATTTTTACCTTTCCTTATTGACAAATAGTTAATTCTCTATGATAAATTTATAGTTATTATTGATGAAAAACAACCTTTGATACTGAAACTGTTAATAAAATTAATTCTAAACTACGCAACCATTTTTGTCAGTTATCCATCTTAAAACTGTTAAAAAAAGCTAAAAAGAGTTAAAACTTGTTTTTGTGGTTTGATTTATTTTTTTAGCTTTGAACCGTTTTTGTAATTATTTTTTTATTACTAACCTAAATTTATTTTTTATGAAAAAAGTGTTAATGCTTTTTGCATTCTTAGCTTTTCTAAGTATGCAAATGTTCGCACAGCGTACCATTACAGGTACGGTAACTGGTGCAGATGACGGAATGGGTCTGCCTGGTGTTTCTGTTGCGGTTAAAGGTACCTCATTGGGTACGGTAACAGATATTAATGGTAAGTACTCATTAGAAGTACCTGCTGAAGCTAAATTGCTTGTGTTCTCCTTTATGGGGATGAAAGCACAGGAGGTGCAAATTGCTGGTGATGTAGTTAATGCTGCTCTCGAGAGTGAGGACCAGGTAATTGATGACGTAGTTGTTACTGCACTTGGTGTTACCCGCGAAAAAAAATCTCTTGGATATTCTGTTCAGGAAGTTGATGGTAGCGAAGTAAACGAAGTTCGTCAAACAAACTTTGTGAATTCATTATCAGGTAAAGTTGCCGGTGTACAGGTTCAAACCCAGGCACGATCTAAGTTAGGTCCGGCAGGTAAGATCAGAATTAGGGGTGCAATATCTTTAACCGCCGCTCCT
>JBDLJL010000308.1:0-4156 GCA_039714415.1 Bacteroidota bacterium | reverse complement strand
CGAAAACCACCAGGTAGGTTTTATTGCCTTAAATACGAAAGGCGAATATGGTTCGTTCTGCATTCAGCCCGGTTTTAATTTTGCAGTAACAACCAACGAAATTAACCGGATGGAAGATGCGGAAGCTTGGTTGAAAAAACTATAAATATGGTAATTGAGCAAGTGAAATTCAGTTCACTTGCTCAATTATCCCTGCCATTATTTGATAATTATTTTTTTGTTGATGATTCCCGAATTTTCGCTTTCTATTCTGAAAATATAAACTCCTTTAGCAAATTCATCAATATTTAACCATTCAGACCTGAACTTATATTTTTGCAACACTAAGGTTCCTGCCAGATTGTAGATTTTAAGATTGACTTTATAATTACCGATGTTAATATAAATTTTGTCGTAGGCAGGATTTGGGAAGAGTTCAACCTGGTTTAAATCGAACACCCCAATGCCTGAAGGAATAAGCACGTTTAGTTTCATTATTTCCGATTGTAGCGTGAGTTCTGGGAACAAAGTATTGGTTACCGAGCAGTAATAAAGACCGCTGTCCTGAAGCATTGCATTTTTAATGATATAAGTTTCGTCTGTTGCCCCGGTTAAAGGTTGCTCATTAATTAACCAGGAGTACAAATCGTTCGCTCCAGGCACATAACCTGGTATTTCTAAAGTAATTGTATCGTATTTATATATTGAGGTGTCAATTGGTTCTCCAATGGTTTGTTGTGGCCAGTAAATAAATGTATCTATCGCAAGCAATTCATCAGCCACAGGCTCTATGTCGGAAAAAACAAAATTATTATTGGAGATGTTTAAGTAAGTCAGATTGTGACCGTTGGATACTACAGATTCTATATTTCCACTCTTTGATGCGGAGAAAGTTGGGAAGTTACCGTATAAATTGTTATTGGCTAGATTTAACCATGTTAATGAGTCAAAGGCAGTAAAAATATCCAGTACTTCTCCGATAAGTCCTAAGTCGGACAAATCTATTGCAGTTACCCGCCCGTTTTCTACTGTTACCCCAGCCCAATTGTTGACAGAAGATGTCAAAGTATCCAACCAGTTATCATTTTTAGGCCAGGAGCTTCCATCAAACAGGTTATAAAACTCGACTAATGCATTATATTCTGCCAAAGGAACACCTGATGATGCTACTTTTTTTTGAATATTTAAGGTTATATCACAGCTGGTGAGTGCTAACTCTGTTGCAACTGTGTTAGTTATTATACAACTGTAATTGCCTGCATCTTCAGGTTTTAGGTTTTCTTTTGTAAGAATTTTACTTGTGCCATTCGTAACAGGTACGCCATTTTTATACCATATGTATTTGTCAGAGTTGCCAGGGTAATAGTTGTCGATTGAAAGAGTTATGCTTTCTCCTTCTTCTTTTTCAATGGTTTTTGCACTACCAATTAAATCTTGTGGCGAATAGATAAAGTCATTGAAGTCGTTAAAGTTTTCCCACGAGAAGATAGCTTCAATATCGTTAAATTGTAAACTGTTATTTCCCAGCCTGAATGTGTCCATGTCAATTAGTTGAGCCAATTCATCGGGGATTTGGCGGTTGCTTTCTCTAATAATATGAACTGATTTTTCATTAGAATTTGTGCCGATTAGGTTGTTATTTATATCAAACCTGTATAATTTAGTGAGATTATTTAGTTCTACAGGAATTGGGCCTGCCAACTGATTATTGTTTAGATTCAGTGTTCTTAATTCCAATAAATTACCAAAAGATTTAGGTATTGTGCCTGACAGCGAGTTATATTGCAAGTTAAGATGCCTGAGTTTAGACAGATTTCCAATGCTCGAAGGTATAGAACCACTTAAATTGTTATAGCCTAAACTAATGCCCTCAATTTTTGTGCAATTTCCTATTTCTGTCGGAATTATTCCTTCAAGGTTATTTCTCGTGAGCCCCAGATAATATAGGTTACTTATTTGGCCGATTGATACAGGAATATTACCAGTTAGATTATTTTCGCTAAGTGACAATATTATTAGTTTTGATAGATTTCCAATTTGATTTGGAATATTACCTGAGAGTTTGTTCTTGACAAGTGACAGATCTTCGAGATAAGATAAATTAAGAATTTCTAATGGAATTGTACCAACTACATTATTGGAGTCTAACCACAATTTTCTGACATGGCCATCTCTGACGATAACTCCTGGCCAGTCTTTTACTGAAAAATTAATTGTATCTAACCAGTTGGTATTATAATTCCAATTGTCCCCGTTTGTAGCAAAATAAAATGCTTCAAGTGCTTTATATTCCAATAACGGGATACCAGCACCATGGACATTCTTAACTTTCAGGTATGTACTGTAATTGGTCATTTCCATATCTGGTACAGATGTATTTGTAATAATGCAATAATATCTGGCTTCATCTAAAGGTTGTACATTTTTCAGTATTAAAACAGAATCATTAGCATCTGGAATAGGATCATTGTTTTTTACCCATTGATATTGATCGGATGGTGCAGAAAAATAATTTTGTAACGATATTGTTACTCTATCACCTGGAGCTGCCTCTTTTGTAATATTATCAATTCCGGGATTTTGATATTTATATGTAAAATTACTGATATTGGAAAAATTAGGCCAGTGAAAGATACGTTCAAAATCATTGTACTGGAGGTAATTATAGGCAAGGAGTAAACTTTTCAGAAGGGGTAGATTATTCAATTCTTCAGGTATTTGCCATTCTGCACGTGGAGAACCATTCGGGAAATATCCGATGTTGTTTCTTTCAAGGTCTAAATAACTTAAGCTGGTCATATTTCCCATTTCTAAAGGAATTGGTCCCTCAATACCATTATTCGATAATGACAATACTTGCAGGTGATTTAATTGCTCCATTGTTGTTGGTATTGTTCCATTTATATTATTATGGTTTAAATACAGATTCTTTAGTAAAGACAAATTACCTATTTCTGCCGGGATGTTTCCCAATAAGTTATTATTCTGTAGACTTATATCAGTAACATGTCCATCTCGTACCGTAATCCCATACCAGTCATTTACGGAATGGTTTATCGTATCTAACCAGTTTTCATTATTCTTCCAGTTTTCACCATTTAAACTATTGTAAAAACTAATTAAAGCATTATATTCAGAATAAGGAATCCCTATATCGTTTGCAGGATTTACATCGAGTGTTTTTTCATTACTCCTAAGAGTTAAACCCGGTACTCCCGGATTGGTAATCTCGACAAAATAGATACCGGAATCATCCATAGTGACCGGTGAAAACTCAATTGAAGAATTTGTTTCTCCTTCAAGTGCAATAAGTCTCCACATCGATACGTCATAATATATCATAAACCATTGAATCTGATCGTTATAGGATACATATTGATCTGAAATGCTGAATTCAAAATTTGAATGTTCATCAACACTTACATTTTCCCTCTCATCTATAATAGCCTGAGGATAATAAGAAAATGTAGAAATGCTATCGTAACCAGATAACTCAAAAACCGGTAACAGGTGTTTAAATATCAACTTATTATTTTCAACTTTAAAAGTATCCAGTTTGGTACAACTCTCAAGGTTTGAAAAATCAGCCCCGTCCAAAATATTATTGAATAAATCAAGTACTCTTAATTCAGGAAGATTAACCTGATTTTCAAATATAACTTCTTGCAAGTTATTATTTGGTAGCTCGACTTTTGTAACATGTCCGTTCTCAACCGTTACGCCAAACCAATCGTCAACAGTTGAGTTGGTGGTGTCTAACCAGTTTGTATTGTTAGTCCATCCGGAGCCTGCTGAGTTGTTATATAATTCAACAAGGGTATTGTACTCTGTTAAAGGAACGTTTTTCTGTCCCCATACACTAGATTTTGTAAGAATAATTAAAATAAAAACGAATAGAATGGGTGTATTTCTCATTACTTCAGTTTTTGGTTTTTTATGTTTAAGGGAGAGGCTTGGTTAATAGTTTTTACTCTCCGTTTTCGAGAAATAAAAATAGAAAATATTTTGAATAAGGTAATCTACCAGTATAAAAAAAATTATAAAAAAAGGCACTCAATTTTCTTAAGTGCCTTCTTTTAAATATCTTTCGTTGTAGTTTACCAGCGGTTACCTCCTCCGCGACGGTCGCCACCACCACGGTTATAGCCTCCGCCACCACCACGACGGTCGCCGCCAC
>JBDLJL010000307.1:0-4169 GCA_039714415.1 Bacteroidota bacterium | reverse complement strand
AAATCGCCTTCAGCTAAAAATTCTTTGTTTTTTATTTCGATACTAAACCAGTTATAATCAGATTTGATTTTAGTTAGCTTTTTTAAAACAATTTTACTGTATGGTGTTTGTTTTAAATCAATTTTAACACACCATGCTGAATTTTCAATCGTTGAGATATTAATATTTAAAGGTGTGCCGGTATTTTTACATATTTGATTGGCATACCATTTCGTAAACCATGATAAGTTGTTCATGTTATTATTATTAGATTGAATGTTGTTTTTATTGAATAAGTATTTTGTTGCGTGTTACGGGATACGAGTTGCAAGTTGTACACTCATGTGGATGTTACTTGTAATCCATAATCCGCAACCTGTTTAATATATTTATTTCATCTGTTTACTTATTTTAGTTTTCAAAATTCCCAAAATAACTTCGGCTTACCCGAAACTTCATACATGACTTGATACTAGTTTTTTATGAGTAGTTTTCGATAAACAGAATTGTCAGGATAAATTATCTTTAGAATATAAACACCTGTTGTTAAATCCGAACATGTAATATTTATAACGCTTGAACTTGCCAAGATATTCTTTACCAGTTTACCGTAAATATTAATTATCTGGACTTTTGTAGTTTTAACCCTTGTTTTTCTATTATCTAATTCAACTTGGATTTGGTTATGACATGGATTAGGAAAAACGCTTATTTCTTGATCAATATCAATGGTATTAGTAGAAACTAAATGTCCCCATATTTTTTCTGCAAATTCAGGGTGGTCTATAAATGGATTCCTGTTTCCCTGATATTGATCATAAATGATATCATTCCTGTTTCGTTCCCAATCACTTACCGGATCGTTTTTATGCCATTCATACAAGTCTGAAAGTTTTCCATGCAGCGGCTGGAAACCGGGAGATGAATCAACATAATCAACAATTTCTAAATCAGGCTCAAAATTTTCACCTTCATATCTTGTTGCCATATAAAAGATCATTCTGGCCACATCACCTTTTACGATATCCCTTGGTTCCCAAGAATTTGAAGTAAGTCTGCATTCAGTAGTGCCTTCAGGATCCACATAAATTTCACCACCAATGGCAAAATCATAATTCCATCGGGCAGTATTAATTGATATATCACATGGTCTTAAAGCATGTACATCTGTTCCTGCACCCAATTCAGTACCAAAGTCACCATGTGATTTCGCCCAAACATGTTCCCTGTTCCAGCCATTATCGTTGTTCCATTCCTGTGCAGCATTTACGGACCAACCAGAGTAGAGTAGTATTACATTTTCTGAATTAATTGTATCCTGATCTGTTTTTTTTAGTATATCCCAAACATCAGTACTTGCACTAGTGTAAGGAAATTCTGTATGGCCTTTAATAATGTTATACAAAGCTGTTTTAAGCTCCTCACCTCCTAAACTTTCGGTTCCGGTGTAATAACCCTTCGGAATCTGAGCAATTATGGAATTAGTTAATTGAAACAGGATGAAAGAAAATATGATAAAAAACCTGTGTGTCATTTATTTAATATGTTTATGTTTTTTCCTTAATTCCGAAGGCCAACAGCTTACTAGCTGATAGTCACGGCGTGAATTGTTAATTAAAAGTGAAATATAATTATTACAACTTGCTGTTTATTAATTTATTCACACCGTGACTTGCGGATTTTAGGTGTTTTAATGCGTATTTCCAATTTGTTGCAAGTTAAACCTTTTTTATTTTTAAATAAAATTGAATTTTTTAGTAATTATTGATAGGGTATTTTAATTCGGACTTATCTTAGAATTAGAAAAGGAAGAAACAAGCATGTTAAAAAAAAATATTAACATCACGCAAATGATTATTTTTAATATGTGGTAACATTAGGTAAATAATAATAATTAAAAAATAAACTTATGAAAACTATATTATTTAGCAAAGGGAAAATGTTGATTTTAGCTTTATTGGTTTTTGGGTTTCAAACAGCATTTGGTCAAATTTCAGATGTTTCTTATTTGACCATCAAAGGAAAAATAAAAGACCAGGCAAATAAAAAAGAAATAGTATTTGCAACGATATCTATTGTAGGTACTCATGTTGGTACGGTAACCAACACAGACGGTGAGTTCACTATAAAGATAAAAAAAGCTATTAACGCTAAAGAACTGGAATTTTCACATATTGGCTATAATAGCAAAAAAATATTAATTAGTGAGTTAAAGTCTGAAGGGAATAATATTTTATTAGAATCTTCATCGGTTTCTTTGGATGAAGTTATGATAAGACCATCAAATGCTGCTGAGTTAGTACGAAATGCTCTAGCTCTTGTAAGAAAAAATTATAGTGCTATTCCCCTAAATTTTACAGGATTTTATCGAGAGACCATAAAGCAACGTCGGGATTATATTTCCATTTCCGAGGCAATTGTTGATATATACAAAGGAGCATATAGCAAACAATATGATTATGACAAAGCAAAAATTTATAAAGGTAGAAAAAGTGCTAATGTAAAACGTACCGACACACTTGCTGTAAGGCTTCAGGGCGGTCCTTACATTTCACTTTTGCTTGATATAGTTAAGAACCCTGATGTACTTATGGCATATGATATTATTAGTAATTATGACTATGAACTTACTAATATCATATCTGTTTCAAACAAGTTAAACTATGTAGTTAGTTTTAAACCAAGGGTTGTAAACGATGAATTCCCATTATATACTGGGAAATATTATATTGATGTAAAATCGTTGGCCTTTACATCAGCTGAATTTAGCCTTGATATTGAAGACAAAGAAAAAGCCAGTAAGTTTTTTGTAAGAAAAAAACCTATAGGCTTGAGATTAACACCGATGAGTACTAACTATATAATTAAATACAAAGAAGTTAATGGTAAATATTACTTTAATTATGCACGCAGCGAGGTAAAATTCAAGTGTAAATGGAAAAAGAAATTATTTAATACAAACTACACAATTATGTCAGAAATGGCAACAACAGATTGGAATGCTGAGGATGTGAACAAATTCACTAAGAAAGAAAGCTTAAAAAAGAATACTGTTTTTGCTGAAGAACTGACAGCCTTTATGGACGATGATTTTTGGGGGGAATATAATTACATCGAACCAGATGAGTCAATTGAAACAGCAATAGAGAAATATAATAGGAGGGTTAAAAAGCAAAATAATTAGTAGGATTGGTTAATTTAGGTAACTTTGGATTGCTATTTCAAATAATTGATGTTTTTCCATAAAGTCGCAATTTGTTTATTTTTCTAATTTATTTAAAACGATATAGAAGTTGGCAGTAAACAGTTTACAGTATGCAGGAACTCTGCAAAGACTGCCTACTGAAAACTGTTCACCTTTCAAAATAGTTAGATACACAAAAATGCAAAAGGTGCTGACATTATAGACAGACTAATTATACAACTTTTGAGATAGCAATCCGCCTTTTGTCAGGTAAGTTTTTTAATTTAATTTTGTAAAAAAAGCAAATATTTTTTCAACTACTGGTAGGTAAAAGTATGAGTTTATTGCAGATAAATATAGTAAACAAAATAAAGCAGGGTAATATCCGTGCTTTTGAAAAAGTTTTTCGTGAGCTATATTCTCCCCTTTGTGGGTATGCAAACAAAATAATAAATGACCCTGATAAAGCAGAGGAAATTGTTCAGGAAGTATTTTACATTATATGGAAAAATAAAGAAAGGTTAACAATTAGGGTTTCCCTAAAATCATATTTATATAAATCGGTACAAAATAGTTGTTTGCAAATAGCACAACATCAGTTGGTTAAAGAAAAATACAGACAATTTGTAATAAATGGCGATAATGACAAGCAATTAAGCCCTGATACAGAACTGGAAGTTAAAGAAATTAATAAAGCTATTGATCAGACTCTTGATTCTTTACCAGAGCGTTGTAAAGAAATTTTTTATATGAACCGTTTTGAAGGATTAAAATATAGGGAGATAGCTGAGAAAATGTCGATATCGCAAAAAACAGTTGAAGCCAATATAAGTAGAGCACTAAAACATTTACGAAAAAATTTAAAACAATATGTGGATGTAGTTTAAGGACAATAGTGCACAAGACAAAAGATAAAAAGTAGAAAGCAAAAATTAGAAAGTTAAAAGAAAATGAATACAAAAGAAAAGGAATTATATAATGTTGATGCTGCTTGGGTGAAACTAAA
>JBDLJL010000306.1:0-4212 GCA_039714415.1 Bacteroidota bacterium | reverse complement strand
CAGATGAAACAAGCATGATAAAAATAATCATTAACACACACGACAATGATTATTTTAATCGTGCGGTTACATCCGGCAATAAAAAGTAATTTAAAATAAACGGATGAAAAAAATACTAATATTGATAATTGCTGTTTCTGTTGTCTTTACCATGCAAGCACAGAAAGAAGAAAAAGCAAGGGGGATTTTAGAACAGGTAACAAAAAAAACAAAATCCTATGCTTCAATAAAAATTAAGTTTAAGTACATCATCGACAATCGTGCTGAAAACATGAAGGATACAACAAAAGGGACAATTTATCTGAAAGGGAATAAATTTAAATTGTTTTTCCAGGGAAATGAAATTTTCTCAGATGGTGCTACAATGTGGACACACCAGGTAGACGCTGGCGAAATTACCATTAATGATGTGGATACTGAAGATGATGATGCTTTAAACCCAGCCAATATATTAACGATGTATGAAAAAGGGTTTAAATACCGATATATGGGTGAAATTAAAATTGGTGGTAAATCATATTATCAGATTGACTTATATCCGGAAAACCCTGATGAAAAAAGTTACTCGATCATTAAATTAAAGATTGATAAAGTGAACAGCCATTTAAGTTCTGTTAAAATGGTGGGAAAGGATGGAGTAGATTACATTATTGATTTAATACAGTTTAAACCAAATGTAAAAGTAGTAGACAGCATGTTTAGTTTTGATAAAACAAAATATCCAAAAAACATTGAAATTAATGATATGAGGGACTGATAAATGTCTAATGTTGAATGAATAATGATTATTGGCTTGCGGATTTATGTATGTTGATAAACATTAATTTAAAATTCCGACTTCCTTACTTACCGTATCTGCAATGCTGCAATTTTACTTTTTTAATTGCAAACTCGACTTTTGAACATCCGGTAGGATTTCAAAACGTCATCAATTAATAAAATACGACTTTTAAAGGTATAAATCCAAAAGGATAATACGCAAATAAACTAAACAAGTTTCGACAGTGAAACTATATTAACAGCGAAACAAAATGACAATTAATGACAAAATATTCAAACAAATTAAATGTAGTATCATGCTTATAGCTAGTATATTATGAAATTCAGTTTAAATGCAAATTCAGGGCTCACAAAAACAGCTGATTTGTTAGAACACTAATCGCAAATTAATAAAAAATGAAATCTAATTTGGGATTGTTGATTTTAAAACTACAGCTTTTTGTGAGTTCAGAAATTAGACATTAATCAATTATCATTATTCATTCTTAAAACCCACTTAAATTCATTGTAACTGTAGGTATCAGTAATAAAAGGGCTAATATTACAAGGTATATTAAAAAAGGGAACATCCATTTAAACCATTTTTCATAAGGAATACGTGCAACACTTAACACACCCATTAATACACCAGAGGTAGGTGTAATCATATTGGTAAAACCATCACCAAACTGAAATGCAACCACAGCAGCCTGGCGTGGTACCTGCATCAAATCTGCTAATGGTGCCATCAAGGGCATAGTAAGGGCTGCCTGTCCTGAGCCTGAAGGAATAAATAAATTTAAAACAGTTTGAAAAATATACATTACTGAAATAGATGCAATTTTACCGAAACTATTAAATGAATTTGATGCCTCAAATAATATGGTGTCAATTACTTTCCCATCATTTAAAATCTCAATAATGCCACCGGCTAGTCCTACAATTAGTGCCGCAGAAGCTATGTCCTTTACGCCCTCTAAAAAATGAGCTACAATTGTATTTGCTCCATTTCCCATTGATATGCCTGCAAATATGCCTAATGCCATAAATAAAGTGGCAATTTTCATCATATACCAACCATATCCCATTACACCTACTACAAGGAAAAATATGGTGAATATGAAAATATTAAGAACAAAAAAATGAGCTGATTTTCTTAAGCTAAATATCGAATTTATAATAAAAAGTACTGTTAATATTGGTAAAATAGGTAAACTAATTTTGTCAATACCAAACTCAAACAGGGTCCAGGTGTTTTCAATAGAATGATAAATAAGGAATAAAAGTATAAGTATAAACACAAAAATAGAAGACTTTGTTTTCTTATGCTCAATGTGGTTAATGGTCGCACTTTCTTTTTGACGCCAGTACAAATCATTCGGGCATACAGGTGATTTTTCAGGATATTTTTTTATTTTTTTTGCATAAATCAAGATGTAGGAAATGCCAAATGCATTTATGACAAACCATGCAAAAATTCGATAACCTATGCCGGAAAATAAAGGAAGGTTAGCTATACCCTGTGCTACACCAATGGTAAAAGGGTTAAGGATGGCGCCGGCAAAACCCATGGCAGCTGCTACAAAAACTAATGCAACACCAGTGATTGAATCATAGCCCATAGTAATGGCCAATGGTACCATTATTAATACAAAAGGAATGGTTTCTTCACTCATGCCAAAAATTGCCCCAAACAGGCTGAATAAGATCATAATTGAGCTTAAAATTAAGTTGTTGACACCCAGAAAGCTTAGGAGTTTAACTTTTTCAAGTTTTGAAGTCATATTTAAAAAAGCAAAAATTCCTGCATCAATTGCCCGGCTTTTCCCAACAATCATAAAAGCTCCACCAACCATGAAAATAAAAATGATTATTTCTGCTTTGTCAACAAAACCTTTAAAAAAGGCAGAGAATATTTCCCAGGTTTGTGGTTTACTATTCACAGAATGATATGAGTCTGCAACAATGACCTCCCTGTTTGAATTATTTACATTGATGGTTTCCCTTTTAAATTCACCTCCGGGAATTAACCATGTTAATACGGCGGCAAATATTATGATATAGAAAATTAATGCAAACGTATGTGGGATTTTTTTTATCATCCTATTTAATTGAATATTGTTTATTGAATAATGTGGCTTTAGTTTAGCTTTTCTGTGATATTTGTTTATCTGGTTATTGTATCATTCCATCATTGTATCATTTTCTAATCTCTATTTTTTTACCCTGAGAGTGGTTACTGAACGAAGTCGAAGTAAAGTCGAAAGGCTAACTTCTATCTTCAAACTTCAAAGTTTAATTTTGCGATGTAAATCTATATATATAATTTTAAACCGTGAAATTATATTAATTCTTGAATGACCTTCGCCTTATGCATTGATATTCTGTGGTTAAAAATATATGATAATTCGTGCATTTTTCGGAATACTGGAACAGATGCTGTGGCTGGGCTATGAAAAAGCTGTGACATTTATTTTTTTCTTAGTTCTAGATCGTGGAATTGACTGTATTTGAAAAGCTTAAAAAACATCTAATATTAAATTGTGAGTAATGAATATGGAACATTTAAAATAGATAGCAAGGCAAACGCATGAAAACAAAATAAAAATAATTATATTTTGTATTATTGCCACAGATTCACAGATTTTAAAACAAGCATAGCTTGTTTTTCTGTGAAAATCAATAAGATTGATTTTTTAATCTGTGAACGGCTTTAGCCCTCACGATAGTAATCTGTGGCATTTCTTATTTATTGATGGCTGAACAGTTTTCAATTCGATCACTTGGGAATGTAAGAATATTACTTAATTGGAACGAAGAAAATTTCCAAGCATATCAAGTTTTTAACTGCTTAGGCTGTAGCTAATAAAATGAAAATGAAAACATTAATAAAAAACATAAAAAAACTGGTTCAGGTAGAAGATGAAATTAGACCGAAAGTGTCTGGTGCTGATATGGCAACCCTGGGCACTGTTGATAATGCATGGTTGTTAATAGATAATGACAGGATTGAGGCATTTGGGACTATGGACGAACTTCAATTGTCTGATTTGGTGATGGATGGTAAGATTAAAGAGATAGATGCATCGGGGAAATTAGTTTTTCCTTCATTTGTTGATTCTCATACTCACCTGGTTTATGCTGGCAGCCGAGAAATTGAATATATTGATAAAATAAAAGGATTATCATATGAGGAAATTGCAAAACGTGGAGGTGGAATTCTAAATTCTGCAAAACGATTGCAGGAAGCTTCGGAAGATGAATTATATGAGCAGGCTGTTTTAAGAATTAATGAAATTATTTCGCAAGGTACCGGAGCTGTTGAAATAAAAAGTGGATATGGCCTAAACACCAAGGCCGAACTAAAAATGTTGCGTGTAATTAAGCGCTTGAAAGAAACCATGCCGGTTTCCATAAAATCTACTTTTTTAGGAGCCCATTCTGTACCAGCAG
>JBDLJL010000305.1:0-4225 GCA_039714415.1 Bacteroidota bacterium | reverse complement strand
AATTCCATCTTGCTAGCCATTTCCTGCATCAAATTTTCAAATTGTTGCAACGCGGTTTTAAAATTTCCTTTGATTATATTTCTAATTTCATCAATATCTTTTTGATAATCTTCCTCTTCTTGTAGTCCCTCACAAGCTCCTTTGCAGGTTCCTATATGATAGTCTAAACAAATCTTATATTTCCTGTTTTCAATATTTTCTTCACTTAGATTGTGCTTACAAGTGCGTAACGGATAAACCTCTTTTATCAAACCCAACAAAGCTCGTGCTGTACGAACTGAGGTATAGGGTCCAAAATATTCTGAGCCATCTTTAATGACATTTCTAGTTAAAAATATTCTGGGGAATCGTTCTTTTTTGACACAGATCCACGGATAAGTTTTATCATCTTTAAGCATGATATTATAGCGTGGTTGGTGCTTTTTTATCAGGCTATTTTCAAGTAATAACGCATCGGTTTCGGTTTCTACAACGATATGTTTAATTGATGCTATTTTCTTAACTAAAACTCGTGTTTTTCCGCTTTCTTGAGTTTTATTGAAATAAGAGGATACACGTTTTTTGATGTCTTTAGCCTTTCCTACATACAAAATCTTACCTTCCTTATCGAAGTATTGATACACTCCGGGTTGGTGTGGTAAAGATTGTATCTGTGGTTTTAGATGTTCGAAACTCATATCTTTTGCAAAGTACAAAAAGAAAAAATATCTTCTTAGAAAGTAAACCCTAAACTAAAACCTATTTTTTTACTGCTTGGACCTGAAAATGAGTCAAAACCATTGCTATTACCATATGTAGCACTAGAGACATTGGGATCATAATTAATTCCTTTTGGAATATTATAAGCATTAAACCATAGATTATATCCTATTAATCGAAGTGAAACATTTTTAATAAATGCTTTTTTTAGGTTTTTACTAGATAATTCATATCCCAATGATACTTCCTGTAATCGTATTACCGATGCATCATAAATTGATAGTTCAGTATAAGGAGAAAAGGCTAAAATATTACCAAAGTAAAAGTCAGAATTACTAATTTGAATTGTATTTGTTTCTCCCGTTTCTTGACTTACACCCGGTAAAACAAAGGTACTGAGCCGTTCAACTGTATCTGTAGTGAGTCCTCGCCCTAAAAGAGTTGATATTGTGAATGAATCAATATCACCTCCCACTCTATGATTGATTAAAAAACCAAGGCTAAAATTCTTATAACTAAACTTATTGCTATAATTAACTATAAAATCAGGGTTTGGGTCTCCAATATAAGGACGTAATCCCTCCTCTTCATATTCCATTATGTAATGTCCCCTATAAGAAGAATCCGAATAAACAATTGGAATATTATCTTCATTTCTGGCAATTCTAAGCCCAAAAAAGGCACCTAAAGGATAGCCAACTTTTGCACCATTAACTCCAATATATCTGGAATAATATATAATATCGTTTTCTCCAATATCAATGACTTCACTATCTGTTTTTGTGAAATTCATATTAGAGTTCCAATTAAAACTTTTTTTGTTTTTAAAAATGTCCAATTGCAAATCCAGTTCAAGTCCATTAAAATTTACTTCTCCAACATTTTTAATCGTTGAGTAATACTCATTATTAACTAATTCAACGTGTGGAATAAGTAGATTCTTCACTTTTCTTTTATAAAAAATGAGATCGATATGGGCAAAACCAAATAACTTACTAGCTAAACCATATTCAATCTCTGATAAATGCTCTGGTAACAAATTTGTATTTTCATTGTATGAAGAATTATTCATGATATTTGAAAGGTAAGCCTTGTCATAGTTTGCAGATGTACCATATGAAGATCTTAATTTGATATAATTTAAAATTTTATTATCCTTCAATTTTTCGAAATATGCTGTCGGCACAAATGACACACTTACAGAAGGCATAAAAACGGAGTTGTTTACTTCATTTGCTACAAAATCGTTCCTTCCTGAAACATTAAAGGATAAAAAATCTTTGTAGTCGATAGAAAATTGACCGTATAAACCATAGATGTTTTTCTTTTTACTAATATCAATTTCAGTATGATATAAAAAATTAGTGTGTGATAAATACCCATAAACCTCTTGATTATTGCTCCTGTCTCCCATTTGAGTAACGTCATTTGTTTTGTTCTCAGCTCCAAACAAAAGATTATATATAATTGTTTTTTTATTTATATGATAATAAAACTTAATATCATGCTTTATCATTTTATTTCTATTTTCATAAGTTTCATAAAAACCATTCCGTCCATTACTTGTTGACCAAGATGTACTCCCCTTATTTAAATAATGTGTATTATTTTCTAAAAATGTATCTATACTTGTGCAATATTGAATATCTATTCTTTCATTTAAATCATATTGCAGTGTAATATCCCCATAAAAGCGGTTATTCAATTGCGAAAAACCAGAGTTATTCAATGTCCATAAAGGATGGTCAATCTCGTTAGAACCTCTATAATAAATGTTGCTCCCGTCAGGTAATTCATAAGGTAATTCAAAAAAGTCGATATTCCTTGGAGTTGTGAAAAGGGCTTCAAATAATGGCATGTGGTACTCAGGAATAGATGAAAAAACTCTTGAAAGGTTTTGTGGTGTTCTCATTTTCGTTCTCACAAAATGTAATGAAGAATTGAACTTGAAATTCTTTGCGATCTGTGATGAATTACCAAAACTTAAATTGCATCTTTTTAAATCATTATGTGGAGTGAAACCTTCCTCCTTTAAATAATCTAAGTCAAAACCTATTTTGTGTTTTTTGTTTTTACTTGCCGCCAAAATGTTAAAAGAAGCGTTTATATTATTTCCGATATTAAAAAATTCATTCACACTATTTCTGGGCTTCCATTCGTATCGCATTCCTTCAAACTGTTCTTGATATTCCGGATATTTGAATTCTAAATAACTGGAAGTAGAATAAGGATGAGGAAGCGTTCCATCTTCATCAAAACCGTTTTGACCGGCCCAGCCTCCTAAACCATCTTTATAAAACCCGGGGCCCCAATTTGCATCAAACCATCCAAACTGCTGATCAAAACCTTGACCAAATTTATCTTGATAATCGGGTAATGTTGCTATGTCAATTGAAAAATTGGAAATGGTAAAATTGATCTGTGGGTTAGAGGTAAGATTTGCATTATTAGTTTCTTGACCCGTTTTTGTATTGATAATAATAACACCATTTCTACCTTCTGAACCATATATGTTGGTCTCAGCTAAGCTTTTTAAAACTTTAATACTTTCAATATTGTTTGGATTTATATCTATTGACCTTGTCGGGCTCATCAAATGCTCTACCCAAATATCAAATTGTTTTGTAGTATTAGTTATCGGAACACCATCCACAATAAATAAGACATTATTATCTCCATATAACGACGACATGCCCCTAATCCAAATTCTGTTAGCTGAACCGGTTAATCCATTAGTAGATTTTACTTCAAGACCAGAAATTTTATTATTTATTACACGATTAATATCAATTTCCGGGGAATCTTGTAGTTGCTCTTTCGAAATAATACTTCCTAATGTTTTACTTTTTCTTGTTTTATCGGGAAGCGAATCAATTGATACACTCTTAGTATTACTACTTAAAGAATCTCTTAGTCTCAATTTTGATTTTTCCTCTGTATTTTGACTAAAAGAAACTTGAAAAGATAGTAGTAAAAAGAAACTGATCAGAATGGGTAAATAAACATTTTTCATATTTAATTTTATTTAAATTGACCACTTATTACCTTTAACTTCATATAATACTCAAATTTACAAAAAATATGCTAACATGACTTATATGTATATAACAACAGAAAGAAAAGGATTTACATTCACTAATTAAGAAAAAAATACTACTTTTGCGCCCTGTAAATAAACGATTTAGAAATGAATATCATAAAAAAAGACATCGATACATTAAACGCTGTACTTACAGTAGAGATCGATAAAGATGATTATCAACCCAAAGTTGAGAAGATCTTAAAAGATTATAAAAAAACCGCATCTGTTCCCGGTTTTCGTAAAGGCCTTGTTCCGATGGGAATGATTAAAAAACAATATGAAAAATCTATTGTAATTGATGAGGTAAACAAATTAATACAAGAGGCACTAAATAAATTCTTAACTGAAGAAAAGCTTGATATTTTAGGAAATCCACTTCCTAAACCTGATGAAAACTTTTCTTGGGAAAACGAAAAATTTGCTTTTGATTTCGAATTAGGTATC
>JBDLJL010000304.1:0-4247 GCA_039714415.1 Bacteroidota bacterium | reverse complement strand
TTGATAGAAACAGGGTTGCTTGTGGTGGACATTCCTACGGTGCTTTTATGGTTGCAAATTTACTTTCTCACTCAAATCTTTTTGCTGCCGGGATTGCAAGAAGCGGTGCATATAACAGAACCTTAACACCTTTTGGTTTCCAAAGCGAGGAAAGGAATTATTGGGAAGCACCGGATGTTTATTACACCATGTCACCATTTATGCATGCTGAAAAGATGAAAACACCTTTGCTTTTAATTCATGGTGAAGCAGATAATAATTCAGGAACATACCCTTTGCAAAGTGAGCGTTACTTTAATGCGCTTAAAGGATTAGGTGCAACTGCCCGACTGGTTATGTTACCCAAAGAAAGTCATGGCTACAGGGCAAAAGAATCTATTTTGCATTTGCTTTGGGAACAAGACCAATGGTTAGAAAAATATGTGAAGAATAAAGAAAAATAGAATCAAAATTAGAAAGGGGGGCTCTTAGGGTAATCGCATTCAAAAATATTATCGGTTTGCTGCACCTGATTTTACTTACGATATTATTATGCTACAAATGTTATCGGTGTTCTACACCTAAGATAACGAAAAAGTGGCAGAGCCACGTTAATATTTGTAGAACAGTAAATATATACAAATAATAGGTGCAGAGCACCGGGAACAAATGATTTTAAATGCAATTGCCCTGGGGGGGCTCTAAAAATCCAAACTCCTTAGTTATTCGGGTTTTTAGAGCTTGCCTTATGCCTGTTTACTTACTTTGTGCAGCACATCAGCAGCTTTTTTTAAGGTTGCTGATGATTTAGCAAAGCAAAACCTTAAAACCTTTGCATCGTAGGAATCATGATAAAATGCTGAAACAGGTACTGATGCTATACCAAATTCTGTAATTAAACGGTTGGCAAAATCAATATCTTTTTCATCACTGATTTCACTATAATCAAGCAGTTGGAAATAAGTCCCTTTTGATGGTGTATACTTGAATTTTGTATCTTCAATTAAAGCTAAAAACTCATCTCTCTGTTTTTGGTAAAAGTTTCCCAGTCCAAGATATTCTTCTTTATCATCCAAAAAATCAGCCAACGCGTATTGAATAGGTGTATTTACCGAGAATACATTAAATTGGTGAATTTTCCTTATTTCTTTGGTAATGTCCTCAGGGGCCAAACAATACCCAGTTTTCCAGCCTGTTGCGTTGTATGTTTTGCCGAAGGAAGATATAACAATACTTCTTTCAATTAGTTCCGGGTACTTGACAATACTCTGATGTTCAACGCCATCAAAAACAATATGTTCGTAAACCTCATCACTTAAAATCAAAATTTTAGAACCTGAAACCAATTTGCTTAGTTTTTCCATACCTTCAGCTGAAAGCATTGATCCGGTTGGATTATGAGGTGTGTTAATTATGATCATGCGAGTACGTGCATTTACAATTTTATTTACCTCGTCCCAATCAATTTTATAATCTGGCAATTTTGCGGCTACATAAACAGGGCTTCCTCCATTTGCTTTAATCACCGGGGCATAACTATCATATGCAGGTTCAAAAATAATAACTTCATCACCTTCCTGAACAAAAGCTGAAATACTACTATATAAAGCCTCTGTAGCACCTGACGTAACAGTAATCTCAGTTTCAGGATTATAGGAGTAACCGTACAATGATTCTGTTTTTTGCGAAATTTTTTCCCTAAGCTTCATTACACCTGGCATAGGCGCATACTGATTAAACCCCTTTCTCATATATTTTGAAACCAGGTCAATCAGCTTTTTCGGTGGATTAAAATCCGGAAAGCCTTGTGATAAATTTAGGGCATTATGTTTATTTGCCATTTCAGTCATCACGGCGAAAATTGATGTCCCAATATTTGGCAATTTTGATCGAACCATATAATAGTTTGCTTGTTTTTATAAAAAATCTTTAAATCAACCTTGGTTATATTTCAGATAATCAAAATGTTAATAGTGTAAATGTTTGTTGATATTATCTGAAAAAAGAGCGTCAAAAATATAAAAATAATTGAATTATATACAATATCTTTGACTATTGGATGTTTTTTTTATTTAAGGCAATTCTTGTTTTAGCTTTAAATAATTAATGCCCACTTATGTAGGCAATAAAAAGGTGTGACATATATTTTATGAATAAGGCAGGTTAGAATGCTGGATGATGTCTTTTGCGTTTTTATCCGGATCTATCTTATTTAAATTAATTTCAAGAATGCTTTGATTATTACGTGTGGACAAACCATAATTATAAGCTTTATCATAATACTCTAGCGTAATATCAGCAACTTTATGAAATTTTCTTAACTCGATAGCCTTAATGGCTTCTTTTGTACGTAATCCGCCAAGCCGCCTTTCAATTCTGAGTACCGCTGCTTTTAACTTTTCTTCATCAAAATCGCCATAATCTTTTACCAACCATTCAATACGTTCACTTTTTGGCAGGTTTATTTTTACAACTGGGCTTATTCTTATGCGTGTATATATTTCTTCAGGTACACGAACACTCCCAATTGCCTGACTTTCATCTTCAATCCAAACTGTTTTATTAATATCCAGTTTTTTCCAGTCTTCAAACAAGTTGTTTTCAAATTGCTCGGTACTATCTTGTTTTAATTGTCCTAAAGAACCAAAAGATGATCCTTTATGGTGGGCCAGCTTTTCCAAGTCAATAATTTGTTCACCCTGATTAGCCATCGCTTGAAGGATTTCGGTTTTTCCACTGCCGGTCATACCTCCCAATACGATCAATTTGTAATCTTTAGCAAAGCTACTTTTAATATGCCTTCTGTACGCTTTATAACCACCCGATAAGGTTTTTGTTTTTAAACCGGCTGTATTAAATAACCATGCCATGCTTGAGCTCCTCATTCCTCCACGCCAACAATGAATTAGCAGGTTTTTATCAACAGCTATTTTTTTGGCTTGCTTAACAAAATCGGAAAGTTTTGAACCCACCAAATCTAATCCTAGCATCACAGCCTGTTCTTTACCTTTTTTCTTATAAGTAGTTCCAACTTGTGCACGTTCCTCATCAGTAAATAGGGGGATGTTGAATGACCCCGGAATATGGGCATGTTTATATTCTGCAGGTGTCCTGACATCAATTACCGGAATTTGTTCCGCTTGTTCAAGGAATACTTTTATTTCAAATTGTTGGGTCATTTTATTAGTTACGAGTTGTGTGTTGTTACGTGTTTAAATTATCAATTGACAATATTCAATAATCAATCTCCGTGTACCTGAAACAATCTGTTGTATGGTCATTTACCATACCGGCAGCCTGCATAAATGCGTAACAAATGGTGGTGCCAACAAATTTAAAGCCCCGTTTTTTCAAATCTTTGCTCATGGCATCCGATTCTTTTGTGCTGACCGGGACATCTTCCATCCTTTCCCATTTATTGATAATGGTTTTATGATTTACAAATTGCCAGATATATCGATCAAAGCTACCAAATTCTTCTTTTATATTCAAAAATACCAGTGCATTAGTAACTGCAGCCCGTACTTTTAGCTTATTCCGGATAATCCCCGCATTATTTAACAATTCCTGGATTTTATTTTCATTATATAGAGCTATTTTTTCTGCATCAAAATTATCAAAAGCCTTCCGGAAATTATTTCTTTTCTTTAAAATAGTAAGCCAGCTAAGTCCTGCCTGAAATGCATCTAAAATCAGGAATTCGAATAATTTTTGGTCATCGTGCACAGGGACTCCCCATTCATTATCATGATATTCATTGTTGAAAGGATTATTAGATGTCCATTCACAGCGGGTTAGGTTTTGTTTCATAAATGAGTTGTAAATTTATGCAAAAATACAAAAAAAGCCCTTCCTAAATTTAGGAAAGGCTTTAATTTCGTTAAACCAAAGGGTTAACCTCTTAGTTTACAATATTAATTACAATCGTATTCAAAAAGTGTAACTTCTGTATCTGTAATTTCACCTGAAGTATATGTTTCGGTCATTTTTGTTGGGAAACCTTTATCGTTATATTCATAAGAATAATTAAAAGTTTCCGGTTCGCCACCTTCATAAGTGTAAATTTCTTTTGTCATATTATTCTTGTTAAGGCCATGATAGTTAACAACTAAGCCTAAAGATGCAAAAGCATTGTTTTTGTCATCATATTCATAAATTGTTGTAGAACTTATGGCATCCGTTACAGATTTTAAAAGGCTACGGTCACTTCTCTTAAATATCCTGTTGAACAGGGTTGTTTCAGAAACTGTTTTTACAGTTTCCGTATT
>JBDLJL010000303.1:0-4272 GCA_039714415.1 Bacteroidota bacterium | reverse complement strand
CCCCTCAACCGATCGAACCATACAAATTTCCGGTCATATGTTAAGGCAATCGGTAATGGGCTCTGACTTTTCGTATGAAGACATGATGGATGATAGGAAACTTACAGATATTTATTCTTCAAAAAAATTAGCTGATGAAAAATTGGAAGGAAGAAATGTATTTGTATTAGAGCTAAGCGCAAAAGTTACTGATGTGGCATATCATAAGCGTAAAATCTGGATTGATAAGGAACATTATGTACCCTTAAAAGAAGAATTATTTGCCAAAAGTGGGCAATTACTAAAAAGAAGTACCCTTTCTGATATAAAGAAGGTGCAAGGGAAATGGTTTCCAATGAAAATTGTGTACAAAGATATGCTTAAACAAGGCAAAGGGACTGAAATGCATATAAGCAGTATAAAATTTAACCAGAAAATCCCAGGCTATATTTTTACAAAAGCCGCATTAAAGCAATAAATAGGATATACATGCAAAATAAGCCAGGTATAAATACACAAATTGCAACAATCCCTTCTGAGAATTATTATGCTATGTTACAAAAGTAGAGTTTAATTGACATAATTTAAACCGTTAAGTATTTTAATCATTTTTTATTTTTTTTTAACAGTAATTTTGTAAATATAGTAAAAACAAGCAATTGTACCTGAAAGCATGGTAATTCGGGATTTAATTTATCGATAAATCATTATATTTAGAATTTTGAGTATTTATTCTAAATAGATAATTTGCAAAGCATCCATATTTTGATTAATTTTGCTATCAAATTGGTTATCAGCAATTCACAACAGATCAATTGATTCAAATTGTTCAAAAAACTAAATACTACCTAAAACACAAACCTATCAAGTACAATTGAACAAATTTAGTAATGGACTTAATTGCATTTTATTCAATTGTATAATAATTGTTTTATTTTAGTATTAGTAATTTATATATTATATTTATCATATGAAGGCAAAAACATTTCTTATTATTTCAGTTTTACTGATTGTTTCGTCATCTAATCTTTTTGGCCAATCGGCAAAATATCAGGCTACATACATTTACAATTTTCTTTCTCATATTCAATGGCCCAAAGAATACAAGTCAGGGGATATTATTATAGGTGTTCTGGGTACAAAAGATCCTGTTGTTAATGAACTCCAGGTTATTACAAGTGAAAAAAGAATAGGCTTCCGGTCAATTATCATAAAACCTTATAGTCATTTAGGAGAAGTTGCTAAATGCCATGTTCTTTTTATTCCAAGCAGGTACACTGCACAGCTTCCATTGGCCGTAAAAAAGATTAGTAGTAAGAGTACTTTGCTGATTTCAAGTACTGCTCAAGGGATAAATACAGGAGCAGACATTAATTTTATAGTAGTAAATAATAAATTGGGCTTTGAGCTAAATGCTACAAATACTACTAAAAAAAAGATTGCAATTAGTTCAAGTTTAAAACGCTTAGCAGCAAAGGTTTATTAGAAACTATAAATATTTGGAAAATGAAATTTTCAATAAGAAATAAACTTATAATAAGTTCTGGTATTATTATCCTTGCTGTTGTAATTAGTTTCATCTACATAATTGCGACTTTGAATGAAAGCCAGAAAGTTTCTGAACGGAATATTGAAATTTACGCACCATCTGAGGCCTTGGTAAATGAACTATATGCTTTGATCAATGACTCTAAAATGTTGTCAAAGAACTGGGTGTTTATTGAGCAAATAGATGAAACTCCGGACAAACAAAAATTAAAAAACTTACAGGATACTGTTTTTTTACAACTAAAAAAGAAGATTGATCCTAAAGTCGCTTTTTGGGATAAAAAAAGTAAGGAAATATATAATAATACATGCATCGCAATTACTGACACATTGTTTCCATTACATACAAGAATAATGGAATCATTGAACAGTATTGAAAATTATGAAGATCCTATGGTAGCTTTTATTATCAACCCGATGATGATGGAAGACGGAGAATTAATTGTTGTTACCGACGATATTTTAAAAAATATTAAAGAATTACAAAAAAGCATTGATAAACTGAGTATTGACGGTTATAATAAGTCTAAGGAATCATTTAGGGCTTTTCAGATTATTCTTATAATCCTGGGCATTGTTTTGGCAGTTGTTACTTTAGCCGGAGCATATGTTACCATGCAAAGCGTTGTTGAACCAATTAGAAAAATTCGAAATGATATTTTGGATAAAAGCAAAGGTAACTTTGTTCTGAAAGAAGATAAAATAAACCATGATGAAATAGGTGAAATGGCAAAAGCCCTGAAACTAATGACTTCCAATATAATTGAGATTGTTCAAAATATAAAAGGCACTTCAAATAATCTGGCTAAGAGCAGCAATAAAGTTAATGAAACTTCGAAGTCCATTTCAGGTGGTGCAAACATACAGGCCTCAAGTACAGAGGAAGTTTCTGCCTCGATGGAAGAAATGAGCGCAAGTATAAGTCAAAACAGAAATAATGCCCAAACTACTGAGCAAATTGCTCTAAAAGTTGCCGGTGATGTTAATAATATTAGTACTTCTGTTAATGCCACAACACAGGCGATGCAAAACATTACTGATAAGATATCAATTATTGGCGATATTGCCTTTCAAACAAACATTCTTGCTTTAAATGCAGCTGTTGAAGCTGCCAGGGCAGGTGAACATGGGAAAGGCTTTGCTGTAGTGGCAAGCGAAGTTAGAAAACTTGCTGAGAGAAGTAAAGTTGCTGCTGATGAAATAAATGAAGTTTCAATCCATGGGATAAATATAGCTGAAAAAGCGGCAAGTGAATTAGCAGGATTAGTTCCGGAAATTAATAAGACAGCTTCATTGGTTCAGGATATTGCTGCAGGTAGTTTACAGCAGGAAACGGGATCAGAACAAATAAACGAAGTTATTCAGCAATTAAATGATATCGCTCAGCAAAATGCTTCGGCAGCCTCTGAGCTTTCATATAGTTCCAGGGATTTAAATGAGCAAAGCAACAAACTAATGAATGTAATTTCATTTTTTAGAATAAAGGAATAGATTTTCAAAATACAATTAAGACAATAAAATACCCGATCGGATTTTAAATAACCGATTGGGTATTTTTTTATTTGGCTACTTCAACAATTCCTTTACCGCTTCTTCGAGTTGTTGATCCCTACCTGTTGCCATCACACCTGGTTCATTCCTTACTTTGATGTCAGGCTCTAATTGATTATTTTCCAAAAATGGCTGACCAATTGGCCGCCAACCACCCATTGGAATACCAAAATAAATTGTTGGGTCAATTTGAGTTTCCCACCAAACAAAAGTACCTGTGCCCGGAACGGGCATTCCTAATGTATTACCTGCTTTTTTTATTTTATATGCTACCGGAAACAAGTGAGCATCTGAATAATTGCTTTCTCCCATCAGCACAATTGATGGCTTTATCCAACGATTCCATGGCTGATAACCAATGTTTTGACCATGAGGGATAATATCCATGTATTTTTTGCCACTTAAAAAGTCCGCTAGTACATCATGTAGGTTTCCACCACCATTGAAACGCGTATCAACAATAAGTGCATCGGCAGAGATATGTTTACCCAAAGCATCCTCTATAACTGTTCTCATGCTTGGATCGTTCATGCCGCGTACATGAACATAACCCAGCTTACCGCCGGAAAGTCGTTTTACTTCAGCTCGACGCGTTTTAACCCATCTTTTGTATAGCAATTGGTTTTCTTCTCTTAACGAAATGGGCTTTGCCACTTCTTCCCAGCGTTTTTTGGTGTTTGGATTATATACAGATAAGAGGATATATTTTCCAATCTTTCTATTCAAGAGTTTATAAAAATCCAAAGAAGGCGTGATGGTTAATCCATCTATTTTTTCAATGATATCACCGGCCTTAACCTTTGATGAAGCTTTATTCAGAGGGCCACCACTAAGCATTTCTGCTACTTTCATACCGTTTCCTTTGTGCCTGTAGTCATACAGAACACCAAGTGAAGCAGTTTGATCCCCGTTGGCTACCCTATGTCGATACCCACTCCCAGTATGTGAAGCATTCATTTCTCCTAGCATCTCACTTAGCATTTCTGTAAAATCATAACTATTATTTATATAAGGCAAGAATTTTTTGTATTCTGAATTATAAAAATCCCAATCGACTCCCTGAAGATCAACAACATAAAATTTTTCTCGTAGTTGCCGCCAACTATGATCAAAAATATATGCCCGTTCATCAGCCTGCTTCAATAACATTTCACCATTGGTTTTAATTGGCTTGGTTTTCCCATCTTTGGTTTC
>JBDLJL010000302.1:0-4295 GCA_039714415.1 Bacteroidota bacterium | reverse complement strand
AACCCGGAAAATTCATAGAATTTTCCCTATCTGCGATAGCGACTAAGATTCACATTCAATTTTGATACCCAAAATTGGGTTCATTTAAATCGGGGTTTCGCGCATTTAGATTCATGAATAAAAAAATCCATGAATAATGCGGGTTAAACCCCATGATACGTAGCTGGATAAATTACTATGGTAAATTCAGACGCTCAGAACTTCATAAAGTTTTTCGGTTGCTTGAAAGCCGTTTAGTAAGGTGGGCAAGAAAACGGTATAAAAGATATAAAACAAGTTTAACCAAAGCCTTTAAATGACTAAAACGAATAAGGGAACAATTTCCTTATTTGTTTTATCCTTGGCAAGTTGGTTATTAAGTTTTATAAGTATAGATTTGTATAAGAAGAGCTGTATGACGGGAGACTTTCAAGTACGGTTCTGTGAGAGACTTGGGGTGAGATTCCTCTTGTTTACTTGACGCCAACCGTTGGCATTCATAAAAAAAAGATGGAAGGAGAAGAAATACTAAATTCTATTATTGATAAAACTTTAGAAGATGGACGAATTCAATCCTTTATTCTAAACGGAGAATTAGTTGATAGAATTAATGTTACTTTTTTAAAGTTTAATAAATGGATTAATATAGTATCAACTGATGAAATAACAACTGTTAGAATTGAAGAAAGCTCTTTTGAAAATATAAAATCATACGGAGATAAGAAATTTTATTATCCAATCGAACAAACCAAAATTTATTTTCCTGAATTTGAAAAATATATAGGGAAAAAGTTGTTTAAATGGAAAGAACTTGTTTGGACTAAAGACAAGAAATTAAGTTTTGGAATTAACTTATATTTTGAAAATAATCTAAACTTAATAATTCACAATCAAGATTATCCAATTGACAAAAACCAGTATATATTTAAAAATTCAATTCCAAAAGACCTTATTGAAAAATGAGTAACGAAAAGACATTTAAGACCAAAACAGGGTTTTGCCACATTCTACCTGACAAGATTATTCTAACTAGAGACGGAATAATTGGAAATGTTGCAAAAGTAACAGTTGGAAATAATATAACTCGAATTCTACTGATTTACGGTGGACTTGCTCTTGCTCTTTTATATTCTGCTTTTGATAATTTTCAAAGAGGACAAATTTTCCAACCAATATTCTTCGGATTAATAGGATTGTATTTGATTTACGGAATATTTACAAGTCTTAACAATTCTGCAACACCTATAATTGAAAGAAATAAAATAAAAGGAATAAAATTAAAAAAAGCGATTGTTGGATTAACACGCTCAAAATTTGAAGTATTGTTTGAAGACAAAAATGGTAAGATAAAAAAAAGGCTGATAATGCTTCCTGGTTCATTGAATGACGGACAAAATGAAACGGAAAAAGCAGTTAAAATAATGATAGAGGAAAAGTTAATAAATGATAGATAACGAAATGCCAATATGCATAAATTGAAGTGATTGCATAAGAAATAAATACCGCCAAATTGAAAATTTGGCTATTTTCGTAAAGGGGCGTTTTGTACTTTAACCATCATTTTCTGATTAATCCTAGCAATTATGAAAAACTAAGTGTAAATAAGATTTTGTTATAATATTAATCGGTATTTTCGTATCATTTTTTTTACTTTTTTTCTAATCTACAAAAGTAGGCTAATACCTCTCATGCAAATCAACAATAATTTTATCCATAATTTTTCTCATTTTGGAAGCTGAGTTTCGATAATGGTTCATCATAAATGAAAAAATCAGGATTTTGTTGTTTTTTGTGATTAAATAACCACTCAGATTATGATTGTTGCTTAGGGTGCCTGTTTTTCCATAAAAAATGGGTGGGTTAAACTCTGTAAACCTTTTTTTCATGGTACCATATTTTCCTCCAACAGCCATAACATCAAAAAGCCTTTTTCTTTTAACGTTTTTGAATAAATGGGTCAATAGTTCAACATAAGAGCGAGGAGTAAACAGGTTGTAGCGTGAAAGTCCTGAGCCATCTACCCAACGGGGTTGATCCGTTAGAAATGTTAATAAGCTATCCTGAACATAGCTAATAGTCCTTTTGGTGTTAAGCGTATCAAAAAGTTCATTTGAAGCCATTACCATAATCTGCTGGGCCAGGAAATTATCACTGGGTTGCAGCATTTTTTTGTAAAGTGAATCTGCCGGGTATGAATATATTCCTTTTGAGCTGCTTAAATCATCATAATCGGTAAATTGTATATTTAATTTCAGGCTGTCTTCCAGTAATCCGAGCAATAATGAGTCGCTTAACAGAAAGGGGATTTCAATAGAATCATTTTTATGGATGTTTTTAGCGTGATAAGCAATTTCATTAGTATGAAAATTTCGCTTAAAAGTGTAATTCTTTGTTGAAATACTTTTGTTTTCTTTTAAAAATTTACTGGAATATGGAGGGTAGAGTTCAAAAGCCCCTACCTTGTCAATACTTACTAAATTTACATTTCCATAAATAGGAAATGCTGAGTTTTCAGCAGAAAAATAGTCACTATAATCTTCCCATGCCCAGCCAGGACAGAAAAATGATGTTTGGTCATTTGACTGGCTCAAATATATCTTTCTTTTCTGTGATCTTAAAAAATCATAAACTTTTGAAGTTTTAATAAAGTGATGAAGGAAAGTTGGGTCACCTGTGCCCCATATAATTATAGAATCCTTACCAACAGTCTTATATCTCAACCCCGGTAAAGAATCACCTAAAACTGATAAGCCTGTAAAATAGGCAAATAATTTAGTGTTTGAGGCTGGAGTAAAATATCTATCAGCATTGTGCTCAATCAGGTATTTATTTGTTTGTGGGTCATAAACAGTAAAACCGGTAAAACTGTTTTGAAATTCAGGAGTGTTTTTCAGCTCTTTACTAAAACTGTTGGTGTTTTTTAAATACCTGGTACTTGAACAGGAAAAAAGACTGACAAAAACAATTGCAATTAATAAATACTTCATTTAAAAAATTTGTTTGGATATTTATAAGAAATTACTGTAAAGGCACAAAGACTCAAAGTTTGTATACTCCTTTGCGTCTCTGCGCCTTAGCGGTTATATAGTAAATGTTATTTATTGGGCGAGTAATTAAAATTAACCAAATCAACAAACTTCAATACTCTATTATGAATTTCTTCTTCCCCCAGTGTTTGCAGCCTGTCTGTTCCAAACTTTTCAACACAGAACGATGCCATAGCCGAACCAAAAATTACAGCATTTTTCATGTTTTCGAATGAAACATCACCACTTTCTGCAAGATAGCCTGCAAAACCTCCGGCAAAAGTATCACCTGCACCAGTTGGGTCAAAAACTTCCTCTAAAGGTAATGCTGGTGCATAAAATACTTTATCATCATTAAATAATAAAGCTCCGTGTTCACCTTTTTTAATAATAACAAACTTAGGCCCCATGCTTTGAATTTTCCGTGCAGCTTTTATTAGCGAATATTCACCTGATAGCTGTCTGGCTTCTTCATCGTTAATCGAAAGGACATCAACCATGGCAATGGTTTTGTATAATTCATCCAACATGGTGTCCATCCAGAAATTCATGGTGTCCATAATAATTAGTTTTGGGCGGACAGCCATTTGCTCTATAACTTGTCGTTGTACTGTAGGCGCTAAATTCCCCAACATTACAAATTCCGCATTTTTATATGAATCAGGAACTATAGGATCAAAAGTGCCAAGTGAATTTAACTCAGTAACTAATGTATCCCTTGAATTCATATCATTATGATATTTGCCTGACCAAAAGAAAGTCTTTTCATCCTCTTTAATCTGAATACCTTCTATATCAATATTGTGGCTTTCAAGCATTTTTAAATACTTTTTTTCAAAATCGCCACCAACAACTGATACAGTTAATGGGCTGGCACCTGCATATGAAGCAGACAAACCGATATATGTTCCTGCACCGCCTAATATTTTATCTGTTTTTCCAAAAGGGGTTTCAATGGCATCATAAGCCACACTACCTACAACTAATAGCTTCATTTATATAAATTTTAAATTTAATACCTTCAAGCTAATCACTTATTTTAATGGATTAGATTATTTTTTACAAACGTACATAATTTTTTACTACTCTTTATGAGAGACTTTGCATAAAGTTATTTGACTCTTCAAAATAATAAATTGTATGATATTGTACGATATTGTATTTTTTATATATTTAGATGTTTTTATTTAGAGTTAGCTAAATATTGGAATTATGAATAAACTTAAATTATTACTATTTCTCGGGGCATTTTGGTTCTTGAACATTCCTTTATCAATGGGACAAAGCTCA
>JBDLJL010000301.1:0-4296 GCA_039714415.1 Bacteroidota bacterium | reverse complement strand
GGTGGACAAACATACGCTTTGAGGCTGGTTTCACCTCTAATTTAGCCCTACTGTTGGCAGAATCCGGCTGTATTGCGGTTTCAGGTGGTATTGAGGTAGCTTCTGACCGCTTATTAAAGCTGATAAATAAAGGTGTTAACCTGAAAACGGTAAGTAAATCAACCCATAATTTCCGGGATGCCGGGATTATGGTACATGCCTATCTTATGTATGGCTTCCCAACACAGACAGAACAAGAAACAATTGATTCACTTGAAGTGGTACGTCAGCTTTTTGATCATGAGCTTATTAATTCGGCTTACTGGCATTTATTTACAGCCACAATACATAGCCCTGTGGGGCAAAACCCTGAAGAATTCAACATTAGTTTGCCAGCTAATCAAAAAGGGACATTTGCCAATAATGATTTGGTACATATTGATAAAACTACAAATCATGAAAAATTTGGGAAAGGTTTAAATAAGGCCGTTTATAATTTTATGCACGATATTGGTTTTGATTTTCATCTCCAGGAATGGTTTGATTTTCCAATTCCGGAAACAACGGTTAACATGCAGTTGATTGAAAATTATTTACAACTATTAGAAAAAGCGGATGACGAAAAACTAAATCACAGAATTGTATATATTGGTGAATTACCAGTGCTTAAAAAGCTAAAAAAGAAATCACAGCTTACATTTTATACAAAAAACGATACAATTAAAATCCGTGATGAAGAATCAGTTATTCAATGGCTCTATCTGCTTGTTCAAGATTTAAAAGAAAATTCTTCGATAATTAAACTCACCGATTTAACAGAAGATTTTGAAGATAAAACAAAGTACCCATTTAGTTTGTTTTTACAATCAAGTAATTGGCAAAAACTAAGCGAAGCGGGCTTGTTGCTTATTAAATAGCTGAGATTGATAACGGAAGTGGGTATCAGTTTCCAATGTTTCATCTGTTTATATTTAATTATTTTTAATGGCCACAATAAGATATAGAGAGTTGGAGGTATATAAATGTTGAGAATAATGCGAGTGATATTCGCTTAACAACCTTGATGAGAATAATTAGAGAGGGATTAGGAGGACACTTGAAATTATCACTTGATATCTACCGAATAATCTAAACTGAATTTTTATGAAAAAACATTTCAAATTACTTATAATCACTTCTCTCCTTCAATTTGGGTCAATAATAATATATGCCCAAAATGAAGGTAGAAACACTTTAAATTTCAACAGAAACTGGCAATTCTCCAAAGTCTCAGAAAATGAAATGGATTCTACCGTAGTTAACTGGGAGAATATTAATATACCACATACCTGGAATGCAAAAGACATGCAAGATGCAGACAAAGATTTTTACGAAGGTTATACTCTTTATAAAAAAAGTTTCAACGCTCCAAACGAATGGAAAGACAAACGTATCTTTATCCGGTTTGAAGGAGTGGGCCATGTAGCAGAAATCTTTATCAATGACCGGTATTTAGGAAAACATGAAGGCTCTTATGCTGCATTTGTTTTTGATTTGTCATATGATTTAAAGTACGGGGAAGAAAACAAAATAATGGTAAGGGTAAACAATATTGCTTCTAAAAAAATAATTCCTGTAAATCATTTCCTATTCGGAATTTATGGCGGTATTTACCGTCCTGTTTCTTTAATTGCTACTTCTAAAACGAACATAACAACTACTGATTATGCATCTTCCGGTGTTTATATTACTCAAAAGGGTGTTTCAAGAGAAAGCGCTAAAATCAAGATACTTACCAAGTTAGAAAGCATTGAAAAAAATAACACCAATTTAATACTTGAATCTGCAATTTACGATACGGAGGGTAATAATGTATCTAAAAAAGAAACACCTATTGTTCTATCTCCTCAAGGCAGAAAAGCATTTACGCAAGACTTTACATTAAACAAACCACACCTTTGGCATGGTAAAAAAGACCCTTATTTATATACTGTTGTAGTTTCACTAAAAAATTCAAACGGAGATGTTTTAGACCAAGTTACCCAACCATTAGGTATTAGAAAGTTTGAAGTAAAAGCAGGAAAAGGTTTTTACCTTAATGATGAAAAGTATAATATGTATGGTGTATGCAGACATCAAGATTGGTTAGATTATGGTAATGCATTGAGTAATTGGCAACATAATAAAGATTTGGAAATTATTAATGAAATGGGAGCTACAACTATTCGATTTGCACATTATCAGCAATCAGAATATCTATATAGTAAATGCGACAGCCTTGGTTTTATTATTTGGGCTGAGATTCCTTATGTAAATAGAATTAGTGGTGAAGAAGCCAGTAATGCTAAACTACAAATGGAAGAACTAATAAAACAAAACTTTAACCACCCATCTATTTATACCTGGGGACTTCATAATGAAGTATATTCAAAAAAGCCTTCAGATTATGGAGCTATGCTTACTAAAGACTTGAATGAAATTGCTAAAAGTATAGATCCTGACAGACCAACAGTGAGTGTAAATGGATATGGCCATATGAATCACCCTATAAACCGAAACGCTGACATACAAGGAATGAATAGATATTATGGTTGGTACGAGGGTCATATGGGAGATATTAAAAAATGGGTTGTAGGACTTAAAAAAGAATATCCGGATCATGCAGTAATATTAGCAGAGTACGGAGCAGGCGCCAACATGGATCATCAATTGGATGAGGCTCCTGAAAAAGTACCTTACAACGCCCAATTTTTTCCTGAACAATATGGAACAAGATTTCATGAAACACAATGGGGAGATATTGCAAATCAAGATTACTTAATTGCATCCTATATATGGAATATGTTTGACTTTGGACTTCCCCTTTGGTCAAGAGGAGGTGTTCCTGCAAGAAACCATAAAGGCTTAGTATCTTACGATAGAAAAAGAAGAAAAGATTCATTTTACTGGTACAAAGCTAACTGGAATCCAGAACCAATGATTTACATTTCTGATAGAAGAGCTACACAAAGAAAAAACAAGATTACCGATATTCACGTATATTCCAATTCCGGTATACCAACACTAAAAGTAAATGGTAAAGAATATAATCAATATGAAATAGGTAAGACTAAGGTTCATTACATTTTTAAAGAAATAAAACTTCGTAAAGGAATGAACAAAATAAAAACTTCTTTTGATAAAAACCTAAAAGATGAAGTAATATGGAATTTAGAGAAATAAATATGAAAAACAGTATTTTCATTGTTCTTGCAGTATTGGCATTTGGCACATATAGCATCACGAAGGGTTTTGTCTATGGAAAAGCGATTATACCGATTTTGATATAAAAGCTACTCCATACAAAGGAGACATCATAAAAGAGTTGGTTGGTGCTTATTCAACAGAAGGTATTGATGTATATTTCTACTACTCTATTTTAGACTGGCATCATGAAGACTGGAGATATGATATAAAAAATGAAGCAGATAGTATTAGTGGCTGAAAAATACTTTTCGGAGCAGACTCATTAAATAACCTCTACAAAGAGGATTTAGTGCGTCAGCAATATTTGAATGTTGAGTGTTGAGTGTTGACAATTGAATATTTGCGACAATTACAATTTGCGAACAAATACTTGTAATCCATTAATAATCAGTTTACGGGTCAGGAGTTCTGAATTTTAAAAATGCAGGAATAATGGTACATGCATACTTAATGTATGGATTTTTCAACTGGTTCTCACCCTAAAAGAAAATGTCTTTAATATTAAACTCACCGATTTAACAGAAGGTTTTGAAAACAAAACAGAACGCCCATTTAGTCTGTTTTTACAATCAAGTAATTGGCAAAAAATGAGAGAAGCCGGGTTGTTGTTGATTAAATAAATTTAAAATGGTTAAATTATTAGTTTACTTTAATTTTCAACACGATTTAATTCTAAATCCTGAAAATCAAAACTAAAATCTATATTTGGCGAGATACCTTTCATTTTTATGCTTTGGGCTTTTCCCTCTTCATCTAACAAAAACATCGCAAAAGCATCGGCAATCATGTCCTGATATTCCCATTTAATAGCAAAAGTATTAGCTTTATAAAAAGACATTGGCCCATTAAGTTTTGGCGAACGGTATGACTTAAACCACAGTTCATCCCCTTTCATAAAAACTTCAATTTTACCAAACCAATTATCTTCATATACTCCTATATAGTCATTGAAATTTAAGTGCTGACTATTAGCAGATTTTACTGTTTTCCAAACTTTTGAGCTTACCTGATCAGTATTATTTTTTCTTTTTATATGGCGTTCATAATGATAATCAGTCCAGTTAAAATCATCTAAGCCCAGATAGCTATCTA
>JBDLJL010000300.1:0-4401 GCA_039714415.1 Bacteroidota bacterium | reverse complement strand
AGGGCACTCTGCGGGCGGTGTGGTATCTCGTCTGACGCTGGTCCAATATGGCGTAGGCATGGTTAAGCGCTTGATCACCATCGCTGCCCCTCACCTGGCCCATCTTTCGACCCAAAGTCGTGTAAGTCATTGATTCTTACTTTCCAGTGAAAATAATAACGAATAAATACAATAAGTTAACTTTTCATTCTGAAATGTAGTGCCATAATATACTTTTTTTGTATTGTATTAGCCTGTCAAATACGATAAGCTTTCTTTATGTATATACGCCAAACAAAAATCAAAAATAATAAGCAGGGTGAAGCTTATTACACCTATCGAATCGTGGAGTCTATTCGTGAGGGGAAAAAAGTCACACAAAAAACATTGCTCAATTTAGGCAAACATTTTGATATTGAAAATCAGCACTGGTCAGTATTAATTTCACGTATTGAACAATTACTACAAGCCAATCACCCACAATCTTCACTCTTTGATAACGATCAGCCCCTGGATGAATTGCTGGAAATCTCAGCACAACGTTATGCTGCACTGATCATACACAAACAATCCCAGCCAGTTGGCAGCACATTAAATGAACAGATCACGACCAGTCCTGACTATCAAAATATCGATCTAAACCATTTAGAGGCCTTAAAACCCCGTAGTATCGGGGGCGAAACACTGGCTTTGCATGCTGTTAAACAACTTCAGCTGGATAAAAAACTGATGGCTTTGGGATTTAATGGCCAGGAGAGTACCGCTATTATTGGCAATATCATTGGACGAATGATTTCACCAGGCAGTGAGCGTTATACTCAAAACTGGCTGGCCGAGCATTCTGCTTTGGGTGAGTTATTAGAACATGACTATAGCAATACCAGTTTAACCCGACTCTATACCACCACAGACAAACTACTCAAAAACAAGAATAAGATAGAATCCTTTCTTTACCAACGTGAAAGTCATCTCTTTCAACTGAAACAGAGCATTGTATTGTACGATTTAACGAATACCTTTTTTGAAGGCAGTGCCACTGATAACGCCAAAGCACAATACGGTCGTTCAAAAGAAAAACGTAGTGATTGCCCGATTGTTACAATGGCTCTGGTACTGGATGGAGAAGGATTTCCCATTAAAAGCCATGTATTTGATGGAAATATCAGTGAAGCCAGTACCTTAGAATCCATGATTGATCATCTGATAGAGATTGATTTGCCTGAACGCCCTGTGGTGGTGATGGATGCCGGCATTGCCAGTGAAGAAAATATCCTTTGGTTAAAAGCGCAGGGATTCCAGTATATCGTGGTCAGTCGCAAACGTTATAAAGAAAAACCGGATGAAAACAATGGTGCCGTGATCATAAAATCCGAACAAGACAATCAAGTCATTGCCCAACGTGTAGAAGATCCTGATAATAAAGAAGTCCTTTTATATTGCCATTCACAAAAAAGAGAGAAAAAAGATCAGGCGATACGCAATCGTTTTCATCAACGTTTTGAAAAAGAGCTGGAAACACTCAATCAAGGACTCAGCAAAAAAGGCACCACCAAGCGTTATGAGAAAATAATAGAACGTATTGGCCGCCTGAAGCAGAAAAATACTCGGGTTGCACAAGACTATAGCATTAATGTTTTTCCAGATGATGATAAAAAAAATGCCCTAAAAATAACTTGGGAACGAACTCAGCAGGCAAATAAGAAAGATGAATTGTCAGGTGTCTATTGTCTGAGAAGCAATGTCACGCAATGGTCTGAAAAAACATTATGGGAAACCTATGTCATGTTGACCGATTTGGAGGCGACTTTTCGCAGTTTAAAAACAGAATTAGGACTCAGACCGGTCTATCATCAAAAGGAAGAGCGAGTATCTGCTCACCTGTTTATCACCCTGCTGGCCTATCATCTGGTACACACTTTGAGATCCCAGCTAAAACAAAAAGGGATCCATTTAAGCTGGCAGAGTATTCGTCATATTATGTCACGACAACAACGGATCACTTTCTCTGCACCAACCCAGGATAAAGCTCAACTCTTTGTTCGTATGACAACACAGCCGGAAATACAGCAAAAGAAAATTTTTGATGCTTTGGGCATTCAATCCGATCCCATTGGAAAGAAAAAAACAATAAGAGAATCAAAATTAAAATCTGTAGTGCCAACTTTTCAATCTAAAAAAATTAACTCACTGAAAATAAAGGGAAATATTTAATAGGGTCACGAAGATGGGTTAACGGATCTTCCACGCCTGAATTCTCTAACTCATTGATAAATAAAAGTTAACTGTTTATTTGTTATTTTGTGTAGGCATGTAAATACTAATTTAATTCTTTATTTTATATATTTATATGTTATAATTAAAAGCATGTATATAGCCACCGTACCTAATAGAAAATCACCTCCTGCCATCTTGCTCAGAGAATCTTATCGTGAAGATGGAAAAGTTCGTACCCGCACTATCGCTAATCTGACTCATTGGGAACCCACAAGAATTGAAGCCATGCGTTTAGCACTAAAAGGAGAATTTGATGGATTATCTGGTGCTCCAGAATGTGGCCCTATTTTTGGTGTGACATTCGCACTCAAACAATTAATTGATCAAGTTGGTATCACCCGGGCGTTGGGAAAATCCAATGAATCAAAACTCACACTATTTATGATCATTTCTCGTATTGCTCATGGAGGCTCCCGGCTTTCAGCTGTGCGTTGGTCAAGACAACATTGTCTTGAAGATATCATCGGACTAAAAGACTTTGATGAAAATGATCTTTATAATAATCTGGACTGGTTAGCAGAGCAACAGGATAAAATTGAGCAAAAACTTTATAAAGATTATGTGAAACGCACAGGAAAACCACCGGTCATTGTACTCTATGATGTCACCTCCAGTTATTTCGAAGGACAATTTAATGATCTAGCCTGCTATGGTTATAACCGGGATAAAAAGAATGGAAAGAAACAGGTTGTCATTGGTCTTCTGACCGCTGAAGATGGAGAACCTTTAGCGATTCGTGCATTTGAAGGAAATACCTCAGATACAAAAACAGTACCAGAACAAATCGAACTATTAAAAGAAAATTTTGGTGTAAACGAAGTCATATTCGTTGGCGATAGAGGAATGGTAAAAAGCAAACAGAAGAAACAACTCAATGATGAGATCTGGTCTTATATTACAGCGTTGACAAAGGCTCAAATTCGTACACTAATAAAAAAGGATGTGATTCAGGGCGATCTTTTTGATAAGGAATTATCGGAAGTTGAATGTGATAATCATCGTTATATTATGCGATGCAACGAAACAAGAAGAGATGAAGAAAGAAGCAATCGCCAATCCAAAATAGAGCGTCTAAAAAAAATGGTTAATGATCGGAATGAATTTGTTGGTCAATCAAAGAGATCTGATCCTGAAGCAGGGTTAAAAAAATTACAGCGCTGGATAAAAAGCAGAAAATTAAGTTCATTTATAACTCTTAACCTGGAAGATAAAACGATAATAATTACGCTGGATAATGAAGCAATGAATCGTATTGCTTTACTTGATGGCTGCTATACTTTAGAAACCAATGTTAAGACATCCATCATGGATAAAGAGACTGTTAATGCTCGTTATGGTGACTTGCAAAAAGTAGAAAGAAATTTTCGTACGATTAAAACAGGTTTGTTGGAAGTCCGCCCGATTTTTTTGCGCAATGGACAGCGCACCAAAGCACATATTTTTATTGCCATGTTGGCACTAAAAGTAACACGCCATTTTGAAAAATTATTATTTCCCGTCTTTGAAAAGATTGAAAAATCAGACTGTCCAATGACTATTGATGATGCACTATTGTCACTATCACGTCTTACTTACCAAATATATCATACCAACACTCAATCCGTTTCTCGCCTACCCAAACCTGACCAGGAACAGATGTCTATTCTGAAAGCGCTGGGTATAAAGTTCCCCAAAAACAAAAAAATCGTAACAATGTAGGCAGTAAGTCAAATTTTGAAATATTGATATTTTAATTAAATATCAATATCTTACATGCGATATATTGATATTGACCGCTGGAAGATCCGTTGATATTTCTCAATTCACAAAAAATATCTTGATTACCCACTAAGCTCCGCCAAATCATAAAATTTAAATTGAATTATATTCAATGACTTACAAGTACAAAAATCACATAAAATAATTTTTATGGCAAAATAAGCAAGGAATTATCAAAAAACTACTGCAATCATTAATGTAAAAAATCTCATTTAACACCATTGCTTGGTTTGAGAGCTATTTCTCTTTGGATAGTGGCGGAGCTTGATGGGTAATCAGGAAAAATTATGGTTCCTTTGAAGAAGCTGAAAAAGCAATAAAAGAGCTGGTTGGAGAATTAGAAAAATCCATGGTTCAGGAAACATTATCTAATTATGATATTGATGTGCC
>JBDLJL010000299.1:0-4426 GCA_039714415.1 Bacteroidota bacterium | reverse complement strand
TGGCTTTGTAGGTGTAGTTATAAAAAACTCAGGAATTAATATCGATTTATTTGAAAAAGAAATAAAAAAAGAGATAAAAAAAGGAACAATTAAACAGGTTGATCACAGACAACTAATTGTAAATATTCTTGCACTTTGCGTTTTTCCATTTATTGGAAGACCAATTATCCAAAAAGTGGTTTTTGAAGATAACGAAGGACATTATGATGATTTTTTGAAGTCAAGAAAAGAAGAAGTTAGTAGCCTAATAATCAATTCGATAAAAATAAATGGCTAATATATAATGATTATTAAATCATACTTTTAACAATAGTTCGGTGAATTTCTATAAACACCTATATATCAGACTATTAAAAATTAACAGCAACATAGATTAATAGATTAATAATCAAATCTTTGCGGCTTTGCGGCTTTGCGCGAAACAAAAATTTAACGAAGTGTTGTTTTAAGTAACAGAACAGTAAATGACGCACAATGTGCAAATGACATGCGCAGCATAAATAACAATTGAATGACTAATGACTTAATAATATTTAATCAACCAGACTTTCCAAGTTTTAAAAACTTTGCAAGTCAGCAAAATAGCCAATGACCAATAACAGCGTAGCGAATGACTAATTACCAGTTGCCAATAAAATAATGACTAACAATATGAGACAAACAATAACAATATTGCTACTAATAATAGGAACAAGCGGCTTAGCCCAAAAAACCGATAGTTTAAAGCTAGCCAATTGCAGACAACAAACTATAAAAAAATACCCGCTTAATAAGGACTTTGATCATAACATTGAGGTAAATAATCTAAAAATTCAAAATATAAAAACCATTTATTTACCTGTTTTAAATCTAACTGGACAAGTTTATCATGTAGCTGATGTGCCACATTATGTGACAGATAACCCTATGATTCAGATCCCACAAATTGGAAAAGATCAATACAAAATTATGCTGGAAGCCCGACAGGTTATTTATGATGGAGGTTTAATTAAAAGACAAAAAGCCGTTGAAGAATCTTCCTTACAAGTAAATAATCAAAGTATTGAGACAAAACTTTTTACTTTAAATGAACAAGTTAACGAGATATACTTTTTAATACTTATTTTTCAGGAACAGCAAAACTTATTAAAACTGACACAGCAAACTTTAAACGAACAACTTAAAGTAGTTAGTTCCGGTGTAAAAAATGGAGTATTGCTGCCAGGGGATGCTGATGTTTTAAAAGCAGAAATCCTAAAACTGGAACAAAGTATAATAGAACTTGATGCTGGTAAAAAAAATGGCCTTGAAATTCTGTCGTTGATAATGGATACGACATTAACAAAAGAAGTGTATTTGAAAATCCCAAGCCTTCAAACCCCGAATGAGGAACAAAGCATTAACAGGCCGGAACATATATTAATGCAATATCAACAAAATAATTTGGATAATGTGAGCAAATTAAATGGTGTTAAGCGTTTTCCTTATTTTGGTGCTTTTGGCACTTTTGGTTATGGATACCCGGGAATGAATATGCTTGAAGATGAAGCAGCTGTTATCTATACATTTGGCTTGAATCTTAGTTGGAATATTTGGGACTGGAATAAGAATAAACGAGAAAAACAAATATTTTCAGTTCAGCAGGATATGATTAATACGCAGCGTGAAGTATTTGACAAAAACCTGAATATCGCTCTTTCAAAAGAAAAAAATGATATTGATAAATTAAGTGAACTACTTATTAATGATGAAAAAATTATTGTTTTACAGGAAAGAATAAGCAGGACAAAAGCATCTCAATTAAAAAATGGTGTGATTACATCAACCGATTATATAAGGGAGTTTAATGCTGAAACCATGTCAAAAATTAAACGAACATTACATGAACTACAAAGGCTAAAAGCAATTGTAAAATATAACACGCTAAAGGGTAACCTTTTGAATGATTAATTGATAATTTGAAGATGTGGAAATGTGAAGATGTGGAAATGTGAAGATGTGAAAATGTGGAGATGTGGAAATGTAAAAGCTTTGCGCCTTTGCGTGAAATAAAAATGTGAAGATGTGGAATAATATGTTCTTAAGTTCCTTATGTGTCTTATGTGTCTTATGTATTTAAAATGGAATGATACAATGACATAATGCGATAATGATAAAAAAAGTAAAAGCTTTGCGCCTTTGCGTCTTTGCGTGAAATGAAAATATGTGAAAATACGATCAATGACTATCGAATGACCAATGACTTAATGACCAATATCAATTCAACAATATAAAAATATAACAATGAAAAAAATAATTTACATACTTTTAATTGCCTTGGGAATAAGCAGTTGTTCCGGCAATGGTGAAAAGTCAGATGCTTATGGGAATTTTGAAGCTACAGAAACCATCATCTCATCTGAAGCAACAGGAAAACTTCTAAGCTTTAATATAGAAAACGGACAACAGCTAAAAGGCCAGGAATTAATCGGGCAGGTTGACACGGTAATTTTAAGCCTGAAACTTAAAAAATTAGAGGCAGCTAAAGGTGAAATAGCCTCAAATACTAATGATATTCTATCGCAAATTAATGTTTTGAAGGAACAAAAAAATGTGATGAATATTGAAAAAAAACGTGTGGAAAGTTTAATTGCTGATAGTGCTGCCACAGGAAAGCAATACGATGATATTAAAGGCAAAATTAGAGTTATTGATTATCAAATTGAATCAGTTAAAGTAAAAAATAGTACTATTTTGAGTAAGTTAAATCAGGTAAATGCTCAAATTGAAGAAGTAAAGGAATTAATTTGGAAATGTAAAATCTATAACCCGATTAAAGGGACTGTTTTACAAAAGTACGCAGAAGTTTATGAACTGGTTATACCCGGCAAAGCATTGTATAAAATTGCAGATATGCGCCAAATGGAACTAAAAGTCTATGTAAATGGTGCTCAGTTGCCAAATATTAAAATTGGACAAAAAGCAAAAGTATTTATTGATAATGGCGAGGACTCAAACGCAGAACTTGAAGGAACGATTAACTGGATTTCACCATCAGCAGAATTTACCCCTAAAATAATCCAAACCAAGGAAGAAAGAGTGAAACTTGTTTATGCGGTTAAACTGCTTGTAAAAAACAATGGAAGTTTAAAAATTGGAATGCCAGGGGAAGTTGTTTTTAATGAATAATGATAAATGTTTAATTTATAATGTTGATCCGGTAATCCGGTGATTTGAACTATAATCAAATAACCAGATAAACGAATAAACAACAAAAGACAACGCAGCAAATGACTAATAACTATCAATGACCAATGACAATCAATGACTTAATGACTAATAACTATCAATGACCAATGACAATCAATGACTTAATGACTAATGACTTAATAATGACCAAAAAATCCGTAACCGCATATAACCTTTCAAAATCATATGGTGAAACAAAAGCTATTGAAAACATTAGTTTTGAGGTAGAACATGCAGAATTATTTGGTTTGATTGGACCGGATGGTGCAGGTAAAACCACTATTTTCAGGATATTGACTTCATTAATTCTGGCTGATTCAGGAGAAGCTATATTAAATGGGCTTGATGTGGTTAAGGATTTTAAAAAAATACGACAAATTATAGGATATATGCCAGGCAGGTTTTCCCTTTATCAGGATTTAACTGTTGAAGAAAACCTTGATTTTTTTGCTACTGTCTTTGGAACCACCATTGAAGAAAACTATGATTTAGTTAAAGATATATATCATCAAATAGAGCCCTTTAAAAAACGTAGGGCAGGAAAACTTTCTGGTGGGATGAAACAAAAACTGGCACTTTCATGTGCGCTTATCCATAAACCTGAAATTTTGATCCTTGATGAACCCACAACAGGTGTAGATGCGGTTTCGAGAAAAGAGTTTTGGGATATGCTGAAAAATCTAAAAGCAAAAGGAATAACGATACTGGTTTCAACACCGTATATGGACGAAGCGAGCCTTTGCGACCGTGTAGCACTGATTCAAAAAGGTGAAATAATGCAAATAGACACACCAAAGGCAATAGTTGAAAGCTATAAAGATGACCTGGTTTCTGTTAAAAGTTCAAATATCTATAAATTGATACAGGATTTAAGGGCTTATCCGGATTTTAATTCAGCATTTCCATTTGGACAAACGGTTCATTTTACAAATAAATCAGGCAATATAAATACAGAAGAATTGAATAATTACCTTTTACAGAAAGAACATAACCATATTGAAATAAACAAAATAAAACCAAACATTGAAGATTGTTTTATGGCGCAGATGAAATAAATAAACAATGATACAATGATTTAATGATACAATGATTCAATGATACAATGATACAATGCTATAATGCTATAATGATGAAATAACCAAATAAGCAAATAAGCAAATGCTACAATGATTCAATGATTTAATGATACAATGCTATAATGATACAATGCTATAATGAT
>JBDLJL010000298.1:0-4442 GCA_039714415.1 Bacteroidota bacterium | reverse complement strand
ATTCTTACTTACATATAATTCAATAGTTTTTTCATCAGGGTTTAGGTAGACATTTTTTGCAAATTCGCTTAAACTGTGAAATACCGATTCCATAGCCTACCTGTCAACTTCAACCAATAAATAAAACCTAAAGGGTTGGTGTACCATAAAACTACTTAATACCCTGGTATCCCAGATACAATAATCTATAAACGGAAATTTTTTAGATAGCCGTTTATAAATCTGTTTCATCTGCTTACTAACAGAAGGTTGAAACAAAACAGCCTTTCCTAAATTGTATTTCCCATGTCCGGTTCTTTGCAAAATGCCCTCTTCCACCATTTTTAGTATTCGGTAATTAATGGTAGTTGATTTGATACCTGGCTCTTTTTGCTTTAAATACATAGCAATTTGCTTCTTTTTTATCTCTTCGAAGTTTTCAAAATATTCATAAAATACATTTTTCTTCATTTGTGTAAGTATATATTTCACACAAAAACACAAAACTATATATCGGCATCAAAATAACTTATGTGCCGTTTTATAGTTTTGAAAATATAATTACATATATTGTATCCTCTTGTTTTACCATTTATATTAAACCGATTATCTTTTCATTTGCCTCATCCATTACATCGCTACCAAAACTATCAAGATATACCTGGGTGATATGCTCAGTTGCATGCCCCATACCCTCTGAAATTACAGAAGTTGATATTCCTCCTCTCTTTGCAATGGTTGCCCAGGAATGGCGAGCCACATAGGTCGTTAACGGAATTGAGCAATTTGTAAGTTCACCAATTTTATTTAGTTTCTTATTGGTTAGTCGCATAGCATTTTTATACTCCCCAAACTTATTCTCTTCATGTTGTATTGCAGGAAAAATAAAACTATCCGGTCTTGACTTGTCAATATATCTTTCAATTATTTCCATTGCCATTGGTAATAGTTTTATTGAAAAGTTTGTACCTGTCTTTGCCCTGCGATATAATAACCTGTCATTATGCAAGCTCTTCACTTTCAAATAAGCAATGTCTATAAAATTCATTCCCTGATTATAGAAGCTAAACATAAAATAATCTTTGGCAAGTTGTAAACTCATATCACCTTTTGGGTCAAAATCTTTGATTGCAGAAATCTCTTCCTTAGTTAATGCCCTGTGTTCTGTCTTTTCCCTTTTAATAGAATATTTATCAAAGGGATAATTATCTTTATAGGCAATTTCATCTTTTATCGCTCTATTAAATACAGCCCTTAGTGAGCGCATATGAAATGATATACCATTGACGCTTAGTCCTCTTTCTAATAAAAAAGATTCAAATTTTTTAATCTCTCTATAATTTAGTTCAGTAAAAGACAAATCACGTCCTTTCCTGAATTTACCATAAACACTCGCCGTATTCTTATAAACTTTAGCATTCCCATTTTTACCTGCCCTCAACAGGTTTTCAACAGTAGTATTGAAATAAGCCAGGACATAACCAATATCTTTCTTACCAAACAATTGCTCTTCAAATTTAACCAAATCAATACCTTTCCCACTCTTCATATCATTTATAATTATCTGCAATGCGGTAGATTCAAGGTCATTTATAATTAATTTCAACCTTTTCATATCACTTGAATGTCCTTTAGGAACACCTCTTTTTTTATCCCATTGAGATTTAGTTAATGAGTAGCCAATTGAATAGTATTTTCTTTTTGCACCTATTGTTAATCTCAACATTAAAGGATGAGAATTATCCTTGAGTATTTTTGATTCAAATAAGATAACTTTTGCCTTTGCCATAAATTCTCGGTTTACATATGGTTTACAGTTTTGTTGCACAAAGGTGCATTTTCTTTCTTTATTTTGCAAATCCAAAAACCGCTACGTAGTGCATTTACAGAAGCATTAAGATGAAAATCGAAGAAAATGAAAACATCATTTTTTCCCGCTGGGGGGCGTGGGGTCGGAGGTTCAAATCCTCTCACCCCGACCATAACAAACATTAACCCTTTGCAAATAAGATTTTTACAAAGGGTTTTTTGTTGGTGGTAAATAAAGTTGTAATAAAAACAAAAGATTAATATTTAAATCAAAGCGCAAAGCACAAAGTATATTTTAGCAATATTTTATGCAAAACCTCTTCACTCTCCATATATTACACAAATCTATTATCTACCAAGATATTTTTATAATTTTTTATAAAACCAACTTTCTCAAAACCTCATTTTATTTTTAGAAATTTTTTCTAAAATAATTTAAGTTTCAAGAAATAATATTTCAGGAAAAGATCTTAACGGTGCACCACTGGCAGGGGGGTGGGTTAATTCTCCATTTTCATACTACCCCCAGATACGGAGGGGTATTGAGATTCTCCACATGCACAATGTTCATTATAGTAAAAAATCGTTTTAAAAATCTCTCAAGATATTGCCACCTAGGTATTTTTAAATTGCCACTTTATATAATGGTTCTACATAATCTTTCTTAAAACTTTTATCCTCAACTATCTTAAATTTACCTTTCGTGTCAATTCGATATGTTACATTGTATTCATCACCAACCTCAATAGTAAGCTCATTGGTGGTGGTATCCTTTAGAGTGAAAAACACTCTATTTATCTTTGAAAAAGTAGTGTCATTATGAAAGTAAGATGCACTATATCTCTTTTGTTCATTCACTAAATATTTCCCATATCTAAAGTCAGGTGCATATTCTGCATAACAGCCATTATCAAAGAGTCCTTCCTTATCTATTATATTAAATGAGCTGTCGATGGAATACAACACTATTTTATTATCACAATCATTAAAATGACAAATTGCTATGCAAATAAAATGATTTGCATATTCTTTGCTTAAATACCAGTTCTGTTCCCAATCTGTTTTAAATATTTTTTTATCAAAATCAGTAAAGTCCAGTTTGTAATTGTGCTCAATTAGATCATAGTCAGAATAGGAGATTGAATCTAGTCGAGGCAAATCAAAATCATTGAAATAATGGAATGCAGACAATTTTGAAAGAGAGTCTCTATTTTGTTTGAGTTTAGTTCTGTTAGTAGCTAATCTATCAGCAACGATTTGTACACTGTCATAGTAAGGAGAATCTTTATGTCCATCAATAAATTGAGAAATCAACCTGTCAATATCAAGAAAATAACCTTTATCAATTAACTTTTTTATTTCCAGATATTCCGATTTGGTAATATCAATTTCAGAATTTTGTAGTTTCTTGCCTATATTATTTTTATTGGAAATTCTCTTTTGTTTGGTATCAGGATCGTCACAGGAATTTAGTATCAAACCCAGAATAATACCGAATATAATAAATCGTCTAATCATTTGTATAGTTCACTATTATTAAATTTAACATTGTTCATTTTTTGATTGTCAATAATTAAATGTTGATGGTTCTTTTGCTAAAGTATGTTTCCTATAGGCTATTAACTTTGGGTAGTAATAGTTGAAGTTATATTTCAACGTTCATATTTATTGTCATAATAAGACATATTGTTTGATTTATAGTTAGTCAATATTTCCTGTAACAATTCAATATAAAAATTGTCATGTTTTTTACTTGCTATTTCACTTTTTTGCTTATAAAAACTTTTTCTGTTTGCAGCTAGTCCATCAAACTCTCTCTTAACATGAACATATGGCTTCCCTTTATTGTAATAAATGCGTTCCTCTTTTAGTTTGGTCGGATTACCCAGATTCATATCATAAGAGTGTTCTCCTTGTGAAACAAAAACAAAAATTAAAGTATCATTTTTTATAGTATATTCTGTTTTTCCTTCATGGTATGAACCGCTACTTCCAGAATAAAAATCTACAATACGAACAATTCTATTATTAATTTTATATATTGAAATTTTCTGATCTCCGCTATCGCCCTCTCCCTCATACAATGTCGTATCACCATTTTTATCAATATATCCAATAGTTTCTGAAAAGGTAAAAACCTCTGGATTAACTTTTATTAATTCACTTGTTATTTGATTATAATAATTTCTTATTTCTTTAATAGTTTTATCAGAATATAAATTCTGAGAGAATATTATAAAGCTATTGATTATAAAGCAAAATGTGATAAAATATTTAATCATTTCAATAATATTATGTGAAATTTTCAAAATTGTAGCCAACAACTGTTACCGGAAAATAAAAATGCTTGGTTTTCGGAAAATAAGAATGCATCAAAAATGGAAAATAAGGATGCAAGATTTTACATCAAAAATAAGCTAATTATTTTCATTTTCAAAAATTGTTTTTTTGTTTTTCATCCTGTCTAAAGACATAAATGAATTGCGAAGCTCCTTAGAATGGGTTATTGATGATTACAATAATAAACGGCCTCATATAACATTAAATGGTTAAACCAGGGCAATCGGGTTTAAAATTTGAACCCATTCAGGGTTCACATTGCTATGCCTTATGTACCATGGGTTTTACCCATGGTTATTCAAATTTAACCACTT
>JBDLJL010000297.1:0-4446 GCA_039714415.1 Bacteroidota bacterium | reverse complement strand
CTAAACTGTTATTATATGTCAAGGAGAAGAAAAAAAACTATTAGTAGCAGATTAGCGGTTGCAATTCTAGGTGAGGGGATTACAGAAAGGGAGTATTTTAAATCTCTGAAAAAGCATAGTAATTTATCGTTTAAGTTTAAACCTGAAATTCCGAAACATTCAGATATTCATAGCATAGTAAAGAAGGCTAAAAATTTAAAAGAGGTGTTTGATATAGTATTTTGCATTATTGATTTGGATAGGATATTGGCTAATCCGAAAGAAAAGCAAAAATATTATAATCTGAAAGCAAAGAATAAGGAATTAATATTTATTGAAAATAACCCTTGTTTTGAGATATGGTTTTTGCTACATTTTGAGTTTTCTACCAGAGAATATGCTTCATGTGAAAGTTTAATTTACATATTGAAGAAAAATATTCCTGATTATAAAAAATCTGAAAGCTATTTAGCGAAGAAAGATTTATACTTTTATTTGGAAGGCCAATTGAGTAAAGCTTTTGATAACTCAATTCATCTTGAAAAATCAGGAGTGGATACTAAATGTGATATGTATAAAGTTATTCATCAACTTAACAAACTAAAGATATGAGAAAATTAGCTTCGATACAAAAAATAAAGGCATTAGAGCCAATTGAAGGTGCAGATGCTATTGAAAAGGCACAGGTTTTAGGTTGGCAACTTGTGGTAAAAAAAGGAGAGTATAAGGTAGGCGATTTATGTGTTTACTGTGAAATAGATAGTATTCTACCGGAAAAACCTGAATTTGAGTTCCTGAAACCACGTAAAATGCGCATTAAAACCATTAAACTACGCGGACAGGTTTCACAAGGTATTTGTTTTCCGCTTAGTTTTTTGCCTGAAGGGACAAATATTGAAGAAGGCCTTAATGTTACAGAAATTATGGGTGTTAAAAAATTTGAACCACCTATCCCTGCATGTCTTGAAGGAAAAATGAAAGGTAGGTTTCCGTCATTTATACCGAAAACAGATGAACCAAGGGTTCAAATTTGGGAAGAAATATTAGATAAACAAAAAGGTGAAAAATGTTATATTACTGAAAAAATTGATGGCAGCAGCGCTACTTATTTTATTAAGGATGATGAATTTGGTGTTTGCAGCCGAAACCTGGAACTTTATGAAGATTCTGAAAATTCTTTTTGGAAAGTGGCACGTCAGCAGGATATTGAAAAAAAGTTGCGTTCCTTAAACGGTAATTTTGCCTTGCAAGGTGAACTGGTTGGTGAAAGCATTCAGAGCAATACGCTAAAACTTAGGGGGCAGGATGTTTTCTTTTTTAATATTTTTAATATTGATAAATACAGGTATTTAGATTACAAAGAGTTGTTTGCCACTTTAAAACAGTTGGATCTAAAACCTGTACCCCTTGTACAGGACAATTATATATTGTCTGATGATACCAATGAATTGGTTGAATTTTCTATTGGAAAATCGTTAATCAATAAAGAAGGGTGGCGTGAGGGGATTGTAATACGCTCATTAACAGAAAAAAGGGTTGATAGTGGTGAACGGTTTTCTTTTAAAGTGGTAAACCCTAAGTTTTTGTTGAAGTATGATTGATAGTCATTAGTGAATTGGTCATTGTTTTATAATTTGTAGCTTTGGTGCAGTATGGGGCATTTGCACTTCATGTGTCATTTGTTGTCATTCTCTTTACTTCGACCATGCTCAGTAACCATGTTGTCATTGGTCATTATATAGTAATTACAATAATTTCATAATGAGAACTTCAATTAGTAATATTGCATATTTGCGAAATACAAACGATGATGTGTTTTAGGAAACAAAATAAATCTATTAGTTTAGCATTTTCTATTATTTAAATTTTCTATTTTTGACTTTAAAAAATATGCAATGGGCTATTATGAGCATTGAAAGTTTGTAAATACAGATTTCCTCAGAGAACAATCAACAATATTCAATAATTAATAAACAATTACCTGTTATGACTGAAGACGTAAAAAAACTATGGGGCGAAGAACTTGCCTGGATAAAAGATGACGAATTAAGGGCAAAAACAGCAAAATGCTGGGAATTAGCCCTTGAAAGGAGTGTCCTTTCAGCAGATGATTTAAATGTTATCCCTTTTACTTTATTAGTTCCTGATTTAGAAGTTTCGTTTATGGCGCATAAGCGTTCTGTTGCTCATATAGCAAAGGATGCAGGTAACCAGATGAATAAATTCTATAAAGAGGACTTGCCCGTGAATATGGATGTACTTATTTCTGGTGCTATTCTGGCAGATGTTGGTAAGTTACTGGAATATGTAAAAGATGAAAATGGAAAAGCTATCCAAGGGACTTATGGTAAGTACTTGCGACATCCGTTTTCAGGTGTTTCTCTTGCTGAAGAATGTGGAATATCAGCAGAGATTTGCCATATTATTGCTGCACATGCTACCGAAGGTAATTTGGTAAAACGTTCCACTGAGGCTTATGTGGTTCACCATGCTGATTTTATGACTTTTTTACCCTTTAAAAGTAGGTTGGAAGTATAAGTAAGGGTATGGCTATAGTTTAGAATAATTGTGCTTTCTTTATATTTATTTTTTCTAATAATATACAAGCCATTGGTGTATTAGGTATATGAATTCATTTAGCTTAATTACCAATGGCTCTGGTTTAAATATTCTTGGGTGCAAATAATTAATAGCACAGTTGTTTTAAACCAGAGTCATAGGATATATAGTGTTTAGGTGCAGGCTAAAGAAATAGCAGTTTTGCACCTTGCATGTTTTAAAGCCGGGAATATAACTGCATAATATGAAAAAGAACAATAAACTTGATCGTTATTTACAAAGTAAATTTCTTTTTTCTTTTGTTCTGCTTATTAATATTTTATTGATAAGCGTAACAAAGTTCTACCCTTCAATGGATGGGGCGGCTCATTTATATAATTCTAATGTAATAGCTGAATTAATAAAGGGGAGTGATTTATTCTCAAAATTTTATTCACTTAATACTTTGCCTATACCTAATTGGACAAGCCATTTTATTCTGGCGTTGTTTAATTTCTTTTTACCGGCATGGGTGGCTGAAAAAATACTTCTTATTATTTATGTATCCGGTATGGCATTGTCGTTTCGTTTTTTAATCAAAATAATTAAGCCCGAAAATATTTCTTTGAGTATTTTTATTTTTCCATTTATATATTCATTTTTATTTCATCTTGGATTTTATAATTTTAGTTTATCATTCATTCTTTATTTTGCCACTTTAGCTTTTTGGTTACGTATATATCAAAAGTCGGATATTAAAAACTACTTAGTTCTTTTTTTGCTTATTACTATTGCTTATTTTACAAATGTTTTAATAGTTGGATTTTTAGGCCTTACTATAGGGTTTTATATCATTTATTTTGCTTTTACTAAGTATCCAAAAGATTTTGCGGTAAAATTTGCATTAAAAAAGATGCTTTTATTACTATTAGTATCTTTGCCAAGCATTATTTTCTTTATTATTTTTTATAAAAATATTACTTTTTTTCCATCAACTGAAAACTATAGTGTTGAAGAACTAATAAAATGGTTGAATGATGCCAGGTCACTAATTGTATATAATTATCCTGGAGAACAAATAATAACTGAACAGTTTTTTCATTTAATAATCCTTCTTATAGCATTTAGCTTTTTTGAAAAAAAGAAACCTGGAAATAGGAAGTTGATTAACTGGTTTGGAAAAGGAGATATTATGCTAATACCTTTATCGGTGGCTTTAGTACTATATTTTATTATCCCTAATGGCTCAAGCGCAGGAATGATGTCTGATAGGTATTGTATGATAATATTTATTTTTCTTTTACTATGGACTGTTGTGCGTGCTGTTCCCAGCAATTTAAATAAAATTATAATTGTCTTGTTTTTAGGGTTGCACTTGGGCTTATTAATTAAGCATTTAAATGGAAATTTAAGAGAATTGAATAATCATGCAATTACCATAAATGAAGCTAATGATTATTTAATTGATAACAGTATAGTTTTAACAGTAAATTTATCTGATAGTTGGATAGAACCTCATTTTTCAAATTACTTGGGTGTAGATAAACCCTTAATTATTTTGGAAAACTATGAAGCTGGTGTTGGTTGGTTTCCTGTAAAATGGAATTATGATAAGATGCCTGAATTAATACTTGGTAATAAAAAATCAATTGATGGTGTTCAATGGGTGACAGGTAAACATTCTACAGAAATTCAACAGATAGATAATGTTCTTTTATATGGCAATTTGAATAAAATTATTGAAAAGGAATGGTTGGAATTAAATGAAGTGCTATCTGATCACTACAAGTTGATTTATAAGTCAGAAGATGATTATGTTATGCTCTATGGGAAAAAGTGATATATATAAACAGAATATCCTTGATGTTAAAAAATAATCTTATAAAAAGCTCTTATTCAAGATTAAGTATTATTCTAATTAGTTTAACT
>JBDLJL010000296.1:0-4446 GCA_039714415.1 Bacteroidota bacterium | reverse complement strand
ATAATGGTGCAATAAATTATAAAGGAACAAAAAAAGGTGCTTATTTTACAGATACCCTGTGGGTTTACTATAAAAATGGCCAGCTTGAGAGAATCACAATATATAAGAATGGAAAGCTGAATGGGAATTTCTTTTCTTATTATCCAAATGGGATAAAAATGACAGAATGCCTCTATATTAATGGAAGTATTGAAGGGCCGTTTTTTGAATATTTTGAAAATGGTGTTCTATCAGAAACAGGACCCTATAAAAATAATAAAAAGACAGGATATTGGAAAGCGTATTACCCTGATAAAAAGTTGTTTTCAGAAGGGAATTTTGAAAAAGATAAATATCATGGCCTCTGGAAAGTTTATTACCCAAATGGTGTTTTAAAACAAGTAGGGGAGTACAAGAATGGAAAATCGGAGGGAAAATGGACTTTTTACCATGATAATAAAAAAACCTGGGAAACCGGCGAATATATTGAGGACAAAAGAGAGGGGAAGTGGAAAATTTATGATAAAAAGGGAAAGCTGGTCAGAAAAGAAATGTATAAGAATGATAAACTTGTGAATGATCAATAAACATGAATAATGATATAATGCTTTAATGATATAATAAACAAAAAATCAAATAGCCGGGTAAACGGATAAGCAAATGCTACAATGATTAAATGATCTAATAACAGTACTCAGCTAACAGTCCTCAGCTTAGCTGTATGCAGTTTAAATAAACAGATATACAGATAACCGAATAACCAATAACTTTGTGACAGTGTGATACTTCGACAAGTAATACAGTGAGTATGTCGAACTGCTCAGTAGTTGCGAATGACTATAAATGAGACAGTATTCAGGAAAAGGGCACAGAGGTTAGCAGAGAAAATGACCCATCCTACGCCAAGGCTACTGATGATAAAACAATGACTAATTCCAAAGGACAATATTCAATATTCATTCAACAATATTCAATACACTTTTGACATAAATCAACATTTGTTTGACATTAATTTAGCATTCATTTTGAGAGTTCATAAAAATTTTATTACTTTATATTTTAAAGTAAAAATTAACCATACTTAAAAAAATGAATCAACCTGCTTCTAACAAAGAACTTCTCAATACAAAACAGCTTAAATTGGCTTATGACCTAATTCAGGGTATTGATAAACAAAACTACGAATATATATACCGCGGAAAATTTACCAAAACGATAACAGCCAATTTATTATCACTTACTGAAACTTATCTTAGAAAAGATGAAGATACTGCAAAGCTGAAAAAGAAGATTTATTTTGTTATGGTTGAGTGCCTGCAAAATATCACCAAACATCAGGATAAAATAAAAGATGTTCTAGGTGATGAATCAGGTGTTTTAGTTTTGCAAAAACATAACAATAAATATTATATTACAACTGGTAATGCGATTGAAAATGATAACATTCCAAAGTTGGAAAAGTTACTGAAGAAAGTAAACAGTTTGGACCCCAGTGATTTAAAGATGTATTACCAGGAAATATTGGTGACGGGAGGAATATCCGATAAAGGTGGAGCGGGTTTGGGTCTTATTGCTATGGCCAGAAAAACAGGAAATAAATTATTGTACGATTTCCAAAAAGTTGATGATGAATTTTCGTATTTTTATCTTAGAACAGAAATGCCACTTTCAAATATTGTGACAGAAGAAACAGAATCGGATGCATGGAAGTATTCTTTTGAAAAGATTAAAAAGATTCATGGAATATTATTAAAAGAAGATATTTTATTAAATTTTAATGGCACTTTTGATCAGGATAATCTAATAAACCTGCTTCCAATAATTGATGCCCAAATGCAGGGAACAATTGATTTTAAAAAGAGAGTATTTAAAATTATGTTTGAAATGCTGCATAATATTGTTGAATACTCTGAAGACCATACAACAGAAAATACTTCGTTAATAGGTGATAATCCAGGCATTTTCCTTTTAGGCAGCTCTAATGAGAAACTTTATTTTACTGCAGGAAACTATCTGCACACAAGTAAAACAAATACCCTCAAAGAAAAATTTGATTTTGTAAATAAGCTGGATGGTGATGAATTACAGGATTTTTACAACAAGGTATCTTCTTATTTTGAAAGCAGCGAAATGAGTAAACCGGATTTAAGTATTATTGAGATGAAATTAAGATCAGGTAATAATTTAAGTTATGATTTTAATGAAGTGTCTAATGATTATTCTTTCTTCACGTTGCAGGCAACAATCTAATATTGATTATTGTTGAATGAATATTGACTAATGCTGTGGTTTTAGAAAAAGACTAAATTTTTAGTAACCCCTAAATTGTAGAAAATTCATGGACTTTTAGCTTTGCATAGCCAATTTTTCGTGTTGAATTAGTATTTTATAATTTCCTGTCGCTAATTACTATTTTTTAATAGCTTTCTGGATCACTGGCGGATTTATTAAAAAAAATATTCAATTTGTTGAGTCTTCTTTAGCAATAAGTTCAAAAGGAACATTCATCAGCTCAGCAAGATCTTCACCGGCTTCCATTATGTCTTCATCGTTTTCTTCATAATACCAAATAACAGCTATTTCTTTCCCATTTTTTTGCAAAGCTTTGAGCTCATGTAAGATTTGCCAAACTTTTTTGTGTGAAATACTATTTAAAAAATCATAATCAAATTCTATAGTAAGCTTTGTACTCAACTTATCTTTTATTTTATCTATCCAGTCAAGAACATATTGGTAAACTTCATAAGCATCCTCAGGGAAAGAAGAACCCTGTATCCTGCAAAGCATGTTTGCTTCATCAATAAAAATACTAGGCGTATTATTTGTTTTTTCAACCTGTATGATTTCCATTACATTGCAGTGTTTAATACAAATATAATATTTTTTATTTTAATCACTGATTATTAAAAAGAATATTCATGCAAAATATGCTTTAAATAATGAGATGTATTCTTCAATTTGCAAATAGCATACCATAAATTGTGTAAAAGATCATACGTAAATATTTTTTCTTATCATTCAAAAATAATTTATTTTTTACATAAAGTTCATTTTTCTTTTAGAAAATGAATAATTTCAGCCTCTAAAACACAAACTAAGTTATAAAATTAATAAATTTATTAGGAATCATCTTCATCTGTCTAAAAAACTAACTATTTTAGCATCTTCAATAAAATAATTTTCATTATGTTAATTAAAACGGTAAAATATTTTTCTTTAATTCTATTTATTTTAATTTTTTTCATGGGCGTTTCCATAAGCCAGGTAAATACCGTTGTTATTAACGACCAGTTTATTGACAATTCAAATTATTGGGATATTCAGAACGAGCCTGAGTCATTGCTCAATATGCGTAACGGCAAATATTTTATGAAAGGTAAAATGCTTGGTCGTGCAATAACAAGCACTATAAATCCCACAGGTATTGAAAATGATAATTTTAAAATTTATGCTGAAATTACTAAGCTTAATGGCATTGATGACAATGGTTTTGGTTTAATCTGGGGTGGGAAAGATGAAAATAATGAGTATGAATTTGTAATTTCAGGTAACGGACAATTTAAAGTTATTGAATGGAAAAATGGTGTAAAAAAGGATTTAATAGCCTGGACTTTTTATAGTAACATTCAAAAATGGGATAATGCAACAAACCGTTTGCGAATTGAGAAAAGGGGTGAATCCATTAAGTTTTACATAAATGATAATTATGTTGCAATAGTTCACTCAGCTGAAAATATGGGCAACAGGATTGGTTTTGTAATAAACGAAACAATGGAGGTTGCATTTAATTATATAGTTTATGAAAAAATAGAGAAGAAGAGCGTTGACGAACAGAAAACAAACCAGGTAAATATCATAGGTGCTGATTTCTCAGGAAATGGTGAACAAACAGAATTAAGATACGGTGAATCTACTGTTTTAAAGATTAAACTTGACAATATCGTTGATTTTCAGGTAAATGATTTGGCTTTAATGTTAAGCACGTCTGGTAATACTTATGATATAGAATATAACCCGATTACCATGATTGAAATGATACCGGCCAATGACCAAATCATTATATCTGTTTTATTCAGTGCAGATGAAGAAGTAGAAACCATGAATCATAATTTTAGTATTATGCTTATGGATGGAAAAAATAATACTTTAGATACAAAAATTGTTAGTCTTAAAACGATTGGCCGTACGAATTATTACGTAGAAAACAATAGCAATTCTAACACCTATCAAAATAATTCTAAAAATGAGGAATATAGGTATAAAAAAAACAATAATAACTCTGTAGATGGTTGCACAAAAGGATGTTCATATGCTACTCTTGGGGCATTATTAGTTGGTTTGATTTTGGCGATTATACCTTAGAAGCTAATTAGCTTATTACACTACGTTTTTTTTATTTGGTTATTCGTTTATTTGTTTATTTGATTGCTTTTCAATTCTTCAAAATCACCAATGACTTAATGACCA
>JBDLJL010000295.1:0-4555 GCA_039714415.1 Bacteroidota bacterium | reverse complement strand
TTTACAGCTTGTAAAAACAGCTGCAATGGCCATAGCCATAATTAAAATGTTACTAATCTTCCTTAATTTTTTCATGTCTTAAAATTTAAATTTTACAATCGGTTACTAATCAATAGATTTTTTTATCATCAATTTTGCTGCAATATAAAAACTATTTTTTAATTATTATCGTTATTCGATGAAAAATTATCTAATATCAACAAAAAACATTTCTAACCTGAAAAGTAAATTCTAAAATACAAAAATTTACAAATTGAAAGTTGTGTTACTGGTAGTTATTTATCAGCCACCAGGCATATTCTTTAATCCGTATTGATAAATAATAGGGTAAATTTAGTAGTGTAAACTTTTTTCCTTTCGGAGTATAAACATTTTCAACAATATTTAAAATATGCAATATTCAATAAACAACACTCAACACAAAAGAAAAAGTAGGTGGATATGGGCGAACAATGAATATTGATTATTGTATATTGAGTGTTGAATGTTTAAACTTTCCGTCATTACCTCATTATGCCCCAGGGCAATCGGGTTTAAAGTATTGTCGGTGCGTTGCACCTGATTTTACTGACGATACAATTTTGCTACAATTTAGCGAAGCGGTATCATGAGTACCAAAAAAGTATTAAAAAAACACGAATAAATGTTATCGGTGTTCCACACCTAAAATAACGAAAAAGTGGCAGAGCCACGTTAATATTTGTAGAAAATTGTATAAAATTAGAATAAGGTGCAGAGCACCGATAATATAAAAGTTTAAAAGCGATCGCCCTGCATTATGCCCAATAAATTTGGGTTACCCCTTGCGATGACGGTTTTTCGGACAACCCATTACTATGTAACAGCTCTCCAAACTGTGGTACTTTACGGAAACAGTCTTCCATACATCCTTGGAAAAGGGATGGTTTCCCTTATATGCTTTAGTTTGCAAACCCATGCAACCATTCGTTCAAGTCCCAAACCAAAACCGGAATGTGGGACTGATCCATAACGCCTGAGATCAAGATACCATTCAAAAGCTTTCATCGGTAATTTATGTTCATTAATTTTTTCAATTAATAAATCAAGATTTGTTTCTCTTTCACCACCACCCACAATTTCACCATAACCTTCAGGGGCAAGGACGTCAACACCTTTAGCCAGTTCAGGGCTATCAGCATCTCTTTTCATGTAAAAAGCCTTAATTTCATGTGGCCAGTTGTAAACCATAACAGGTAGCTCAAACATTCTTGTTAATACCGTTTCGTCTGAACCACCCAGATCACTACCGTATTTGAAATTATTAGCTGATTCAATCCATTGGGGAATTACCCTTTTGCGTTCTTCCAGATCTTTTATTTCGCTTTTAAGGGTATCAATTTTATTTTGCAAATAATTACGTTTACCCTTTTTAACACCACCTTTTATGGTATTTTCCGACTCCTCTATTTCCTTGTAGTTATCTTCAATATTTCGTAAAACATCTTTTAAATCATTTTCAAGTGTTTCAATCGTTGTTTTTCCGTTTATTTTTTCTTCACCCATCAGGATTTTAACAGCATGATCATATGTAAGTCGTGGGAATTCGCCATCAATTATTTTGTCAAACAATTCTGTATCTCTTTCCAGTATTTCAAACTCAAAAGAACAGTTTTCTTTTACATCTTTAACAATAAACTTGATAAATTTTTCAATAATGTCCATGTTCATGTCATTATCAAAAAAGGCCATTTCAGGTTCAATCATCCAAAATTCAGATAAATGCCTTCTTGTTTTCGATTTTTCAGCCCTGAAAGTTGGTCCAAAAGTGTAAATTTTGCCCATAGCCATAGCCATAGCTTCTCCATATAGTTGCCCCGACTGGCTTAAATAAGCTGTTTCATCATAAAATTCTGATTCAAATAAAGTCGATGTTCCTTCAACCGCATTACCTGTAAATAATGGTGCATCCATCTGAACAAAGCCTTCATTCTGGAAGAAAGAATGTATGGCAAAAATCAAACGGTTCCTTACTTTCATAATAGCCCATTGTCGCTTTGAGCGCAACCAAAGATGCCTGTTATCCATTAAAAATTCAACACCATGTGGTTTATTGGTTATAGGGAAAGCTGATGCTTCACCAATTAAACTCAAGTTCTTTACCTGTAATTCGAATCCACCAACCTGCCTGTCATCTTTAACAATTAAACCTGAAATTTCAATGGAACTTTCCTGATTTAGCGATTTAGCTAATTGAAAAACTTCAGGTTTAACTTCTTCTTCATTTACGATGCATTGGACATATCCTGTACCATCACGTACAATAAGAAACTCAAGGCCTTTTCCACTTCTTTTATTAGTAAGCCACCCCTTTAAACTTGCATTTTTTCCTTCAAATTTGCCTAAATCCTGAATAACTGTTCCTTTCATTTAAAAAAAAATTTGTATTTTGTACTGCAAAGATAAAAATAGGCTTTAATTAAAAAAACTACAAACGAGCAGAAATAAATTTTGAACTCTGCAATTACTATAATTATTAATATTAAATCGCAAATATGTTCTTATAAAATGAGAACAATGCTATTTTATTATATTTTTATATTGCTGTCTTTTAATAATATAACGATGTAAAATTGAAGTAATGCTTGTAAGAAATCCACAAGTATTTGTAATTCTTATTTAAACATAAGCCATTTTGTGGGTTTAGAAAATTTAATTTTTTTTTTGATTACTTTTAAATATTCCTTATATTTATTAATACTTTTAAAAAATACTCACCTAAAAATTCATATAATGGTTAATAATCAGATGTTTAAAAGAAAATTGTATTTGATACTACTGTTTTTACCCCTATTATTTATTGAAAGTTGTGCTGAGACGGAAATTGAGAAAATGAACCGGGAATTTAAAGAGTTTGTTACAGATTATGAGCAAAAAGTAATCCCAATTGCCGAAAAGTATAATCAGGCGGCATACAATGCAGCTATTTCAGGTGATGAGGCGGAGTACCAGAGGGCTACTGAGTTTAAGATTCTGTTAAGTAAAATCCATTCAAATAAGGAGAATTTTGCCAAACTGAAAAGAATAAAAGACTCAAAATTAATTACTGATAACCTGATTGCAAGTGAGCTGAGTAATTTGTATAATTTATATTTACCTAACCAGATAGATGAAACCAAGTTGGTGGAGATTATTACTTTAGAAAATGAAGTGAAACAGAATTTTAACACCTTCAGGCCGAAAATTGAAGGTGAGGAAGTGACTGTTAATGAAATTGAGGAAATATTGCGTAGTTCTTCTGATATAATTAAACTTGAAGCCTACTGGAGGGCAAGCAAACAGGGTGGACGCATTGTAAGTAATGAATTGATCGAACTAGTTAAAAAACGAAATGCTGCTGCTGAAGAACTTGGCTTCAACACATACCATGAAATGATGTTAATAACCAATGGCCAGGATCCGGATGAAATAGAAAATATATTTGATGAACTTGATATCCTGACCAGGGGACCGTATATGCAATTGAAAGAAGAAATTGATCAATACCTGGCTTTAAAGTATAATATTGAAGTAGAGGAATTAATGCCATGGCATTATCAAAACCGGTTTTATCAAACCGCACCTCGTATTTATGATGTCGATTTCGACCAATTTTATAAAAATACTGATATGGTTGGATTGGTAAAGAAATATTTTTCCGGTATAGGTCTTGATATTTCTGATGTGCTGGATAGCAGTGATTTATATGATAAGCCAGGAAAACGACAATTGGCATTTACAACAGATATTGATCGTAAAGGTAAGGTAAGGATTCTTGGGAATTTTGAAAACACACAAATTTCAATGACCACATTGTTATATGAGTCAGGATTTGCCGCTTATTTAAAATATATAGATAATGATCTGCCTTTTGTTATCCACAAACCACCACATTTTGCTGCTAACGATGCAATAGCCTCTTTGTTTAGTGGTTTTTCAGCAAACCCCGGATGGCTAAAAAAAGTTGTTGGAGTTCCGGAAACGAGTACCGATAAAATAAAAGAAGCAAGTTCAAAACAACTCAGGCTTGAAAAATTTGTATTTTCACGTTGGGCACAGGTAATGTATCGCTTTGAACAGGAATTATACAATGATCCTGAACAGGATTTGAATGCTTTATGGTGGAACCTGGTTGAAAACTACCAAATGGTAAACAAAATAGATGAAAGAGATGAGCCGGACTGGGCAACCAAAACACATCTTATAACAATGCCTTGTGGCTATCATAATTACATGCTGGGTGAACTAATTGCCTCACAAATTCATACCTATATCAATCAGAATATTTTAGATGATGATGGTGGCTGTGATACAAAATGTGTTGATAATCTTGAAATTGGGGAATATATGATAAATGAGCTTTTTAAACCCGGCGCAACGTATAATTTAAATAACTGGGTAAAAAATGCAACAGGTGAAAAACTGTCACCTGATTTTTATACTAATCAATATATTAAGATTAATTAGAGTTTGTCTATAAAGTCCAACTTCTTCGTTACGCAGGTTTTGAAAACGGTCATCCCGATCATGCTTTTTGTTGGTTTTTATTATAAAAACC
>JBDLJL010000294.1:0-4560 GCA_039714415.1 Bacteroidota bacterium | reverse complement strand
ATCTGACCTCGATGAAGCACCAAGCTCATACAAGGACATTAATATGGTAATGAAAAACCAGGAAGATTTAGCAGAAATAGTGGTTGAATTAAGCCCTTTAGCGGTACTTAAAGGATAAATTGGAATGGCTCTAAGAGATTTGAGTCATTTTTCTTTGCCCGGGGGTTACTAAAGGTAGTCCAGATTTTAAGCAATATTAACTTTTAGGGTAGGGGTAGATAGGTACTAAAATTCATGGACCAGTGCCACGTAATAAATATTAGAACTTTCCATCCTGAAAATTAAATAACGTAGTTTTAACCGATTTTTGACCTGTTCCAATTACTTTTTTTTGTAAATTAGTAAATATGGTTGTAAAAAAACATCCTAAGCTAAGTTAGTGCAATAAAATATTTTGTAACTATATATTGAACAAAAGGCAGTCACATGAGAGAGCCTAAATCAAAAAAACTTTTTCAGAAAATCCTTGATCCTTCGGATGTTCAGATTAATGGTAATAGACCCTGGGATATCCAAATACACAATCCAAATTTCTATGCTAGAATCTTATCAGGCGGTTCCCTTGCTCTTGGGGAAAGTTATATGGATGGTTGGTGGGATTGTGAGGCACTTGACCAGTTTTTTGAAAGAATCCTGGAAAACCGGTTAGAAAGAAAAGTAAAAGCAGGTTCATTATTATATTTATGGATCATGCTAAAAGCAAAGATATTTAATGCTCAAAGCAAGTCAAAAGCCTTTGAAATTGGTCAGCGGTCTTACGAATTTGGCAATAAGCTCTTCTCTTTTATGCTGGACAAAGGAATGAACTATTCTTGTGGCTATTGGAAAGATGCAAAAACACTTGATGGGGCACAAGAAGCCAAGTTGGACTTGATTTGTCGAAAAATGAGCTTGAAGCCGGGTATGAAGGTTTTAGATATTGGGTGTGGCTGGGGTGGTTTTGCAAAATATGCAGCTGAAAAATATGGTGTAATTGTAAACGGGATAACAGTATCACGGGAACAGACTATATTTACGATAATGATAATCTTCAACATCGTAAGGAGTCCTATTTTTGCCGTATTGCAACATTAGAAGAACAAAAAAGATTTAAGGCTTTACAAATTGACCAGTGCAAACTTTTGGATATTGGTTTAAACAGAAAGTTAAACATGAAAGATGTTGAGTTAAGACTCACATTTGGTCATGTATCCATATTAAAATTGAACCGGGCAGGAGAAAAATATGGTTTATCAACTTATGAGCAAATAATCAAAAAATTGTTAAGTGAGGGTGGGGGAGACAGTAGTAAAGTCAAAGAACTGGAAAGAAAATTAGAAAAGCAAAAAACACTCTTAAACCGCCTAACAAACCTGTTAAAAGGCAAATAATGGATGCAGACAAAATATACAAATGGATAATAAACTCCATGGTTGTCGAAAAATGGTATAAAATTACCACGGAGGGACAAAAACTATCTATTATTGAATTAATAGATATGGAACTAATACCGGATTGTGAATTTAATAGTGATTATTCCCGGTTCAGGAAAGTAATACTTAACTTTGTAAGTGTTTTCAAAGGTGGTTTTTATGATAGGTAACATGATAGCACTTAAATAATTAAATAAAATCAAGTATATGAATAATTTTTATAGAGCATGGCATCCTGACGAATCGAAAATGTACTATTTCAATTCTTTTGCCGAAATTAATAATTTTCAATTCTCTCATGGTGAATTTGACGAATACAGGAATGAACACGGTGGTTGCGTTACATTTATGCAATCAATTAGAGCAAAAGATAAAGAAATATTTGAAGGTGACCTTTTGAAATATTTCGGTAGGGTTGGACAAGTCGAGTACTGCCAAGAAATGACAGCCTATTGTATTCGTATAAACAATGACAGAATTCTATTAAAAAGTAAAGTATTAAGGGATGCTATATTAATTGGTAATATATATGAGAATGATAGGCAAAAAATTACTGATTGGGTAAAAGAGCACCCAAATATATCGAATCGTCTAAAAAATGGCCTTTTAAATAAAAGCAATATCAAGAACCCACCTGTTTACATGGATGAAATTGGCACGTATAGTGATTTTATCAGAATTAGAGGTTTAGCCCTGAATGCTTGGACTGAATTTAGCGAAATCACCGGGTTTGAATAATCAAATGATAGCACTTTTGCATCTGCAGAAGATTTGATCGGCACAGATCCGGGAACAAAGTGATAGCACTTTGATATCCCTGGTTCAAGTTCCGGAAACTAAAATGATAGCACTTTATCGTTTTTTTATTAAATTTGTATTATATTATGGATAGGACAATAGATGTAAAAATAGGCAAAACTGTTTTTAAGTTTATAGAAACTGTTTACGAAGCCGATAAACTGTTTTATATTAAATATGTGCATTTGGTGCATAAAAGCCATAAAATTAAAATGGTAATAATGGGCGAAGACCACAACCCCCCACATATACATATTTACTATCTTGTTTATGATTTTAGGTTTAAATTGGAAACAAAAGATTATTACAAAAATGATATATCAGGAAACGAGGGTTTTATTAAACTAAAAAACAATAAAATACTATACAATGCCATAATAGAGTATTTTAACCTGCAAAAGAATAATTTGATTGAAAGTTTCTATATATTTAATCCGACATTAAAAACTAAATAGTTATGCTACCAAGAATAGAAAAAATAATATATAGCACAAAAGACAAGCTCTATTTTAAATTTATAGATGGAGATATTAAAGTTTTAGATATTAAAAGCTTTGATAAAATGCCCGGTTGGCAATTAATAATTGTTAAAGAACAATGGCAGGATGCTAAAATAATTGATGGGTATTTGCATTTTAAACCAATGGTGGATATTGGTGCGGATACTGTTAAAAGCAAGTCAGAGAACCTTGCTGCCGAGGAACTTTTTAAAATTGTAAACAGCAAGCGCATTGCACAAAAACGAATCATACAAACATTGGCATCCTTATTATAATACTACCTGAAACAAGACATTAAACATGTGCTACAATCCATAACTAAAGCTTTAGTTTTCCGGTGGAACTTTCTGCCGGATTTTTTTTGCCCAGAAATGGAGTAGGGGTACTTTCAACTTCGCTCAGTAACCGAATTAAATTTAGTACAGGTTCGTTTAAGAATTTCCGCTGAAAAAACTTTTTCTATCTTCTTTTTTATTAATAATTAATTAATTTTTAAAAAAAAGAGATAATAGAAAAACCTAAAAAGTCGCAAATTTTCTAAACTTACTGTACTACTGTACGCAAAACAGATATACAGTAAGTTAAACACGTACAGTAATGTTTTTACTGTACATTACTGCACATTATTACGTACAGTAGCGTACAGTATACTGTATGCGTAACTATTTGACTGACAGGCTCACTGTACAGTTGGCAAACCTACTGCACGTAAAGTAATACTTTAAATGTTAAGATGTTACAAGGTTTTACGTACAGTAAGGGAAATATACTGTAGGTTTTCGTATAATCAAGGGCTATTAAGGTTTTGTAAACATCCAAATTTAAGAACTTCTAAGAATTAATATTTAACTTTTAAAGTCTCTGAGAATTCGATATTTTTTCCCGGCACGTATACTTTGTCTTAAAAACCGCTTAAAAATCACTTAACAAACTGTGTATCTATTAATTATATGAATTTATAAAATTATCAGATTATGTTAAATAGAAAATTGGTTTTTTGAACGGTATATAATTTATTAGGCATTTAGCAGAGCTATAAAACCCTTTAAGTCAACACATTACTGTTTAACATAATATAACAAAATTGCAAAATGCGAATATACAGCACAATAAAAAATAGTGTTTTGTGTATAGGCAAATTTTAAAAAACAACATCCCTGCAAACACCTGTGTATCAATTATATATACATTTGTCTTATAATTTATATTATGTTAAATAGATTATTTAAATAAAAGAGAGCAAAGAAAATAGCTTTACTCTCTTTTTGAATTATTTATTGTTCAGCTGGAAGGTTATCCAACATTTCTTTTACCTCTTTTTGCTCATCATACATCTGCAACTTTAAATAAATGGTAGATAATGTAGTTAAAGCGCTTCGATCACGAATATTAACTTCATGTGCTTTTTTCATATAAGGTAAAGCCAATTTAAAATTTTTATTCGCTTTTTCAATTTCAGCATTGTATCTTTTTTGTTCTTTTGGCGGAATATTTTGTGCCTTTTTAATAATATTGGCAGCACGGTTGTAATAGACAACGCCTAAATTAAATAATGCATCAAAATATTCACCTTTAAGTTCTACTGCTTTTTTATATGCGCTTATTGCAAGTCCCTCATATTCAATCTTTTCCTTCGCTGTATACTTGCCGGTTGTGTCTTTATTCATGGTATCATATAATGTACCCATGGCATAATGATACGTTTGGTTCTCAGGGTTTTCTTTAATACCTTTTTCTAGTTTGCCTAATGCTTTTTCAGACTCGCCTTTTACCAGGTAATAATTAATAAAGTCAACCAATAGCTCATTTGAGTTTGGATATTTCTCAAAACCTGTTTTAAGAATTTCAAG
>JBDLJL010000293.1:0-4620 GCA_039714415.1 Bacteroidota bacterium | reverse complement strand
ATTCAGTGTTTTTAAACCCGATTGCTCTGATTTGGTGGGCTTTATTTCTTGTTCCCACCTGGCATTTATACTAATTCATAGTTTGTGCTTCGTCCTCCACTTGCTTCTTTTTGTAAAATATTCTTTTTTATTAAATCTTGAATATCCCTTAAAGCTGTATCTTGTGAACATTTATTTATTTTCCCCCATTTAGAAGAAGTCAATTTACCATTAAATCCATCGAGCAATTTATTTATCATTTTTTGCTGTCTTTCATTCAAGATGGTAGTTGAGTGTAATTTCCAAAATTCAGCTTTATAAAGCACTTTCGATAAAATATCTTCGGTAGCATTTATTGCATTTGTCAAACAGTTTAGGAACCATAAAATCCATTCGGTTATGTCTAAATTTCCTTTTTGTATTTTTTCTAAGATATTGTAATACTCGTTACGTTCAACTCTAATTTGAGCAGACATACTATAAAATCGTTGGACACTTCTATCAGAGCGTGCCAACAACATATCTGTTATTGCTCTGGTAATTCTGCCGTTTCCATCATCAAAAGGATGAATTGTTACAAACCACAAGTGTGCAATAGCTGCTTTTAATACTAAATCAATACCTTCTTCATTTTCAAACCAATATAAGAAATTATCCATTTCTTGAGCTACTCTCTCTGAATGTGGAGCTTCATAATGGACTTTCTCTTTCCCCATAGGTCCGGAAACAACTTGCATTGATCCTTCTTTTCTCCAACCTGCAACAGTAATTTTATACAGATGTGTTCTTCCTGTTGGAAATAGAGCTGCATGCCAATCAAATAACCTATCTGATGTTAAAGGAACAGAATAACGCTGAGTTGCATCTAACATCATTTCAACTATGCCATCAACATTTCTTTCGGAATAAACTGAACCTGCAATATCAAGTCCTAATCTTCTTGCAATTGAAGAACGAACTTGTTCCTTTTCTAAGAATTCGCCCTCTATTTCTGATGATTTTATTACATCTAGTGTCAGAGTATTTAATATGGCTTCATTTTGCAAGTCAAAACCAAGTGTTTCCATTTTACCTAACAACTTACCTTGTAAATTTCTGGTTTCACCCAGTTTTAACATCACTCTATTGTTATCCCATTTGAAATAAGGCCAATTATCCTGTTCATGTATATAGATATTCATACTCCGCATATTTTGCGACAAATATACTAATTAATCGACGCAAATAAAATTATCGCCGCTTATTTTGCAACGATTAAACTATTAATCTCCGCAAATGCTCGGCTCACTTTAATAGAGCATAACGGTGTTAAATTTTTCATTTTTGCAGTTTTTAATAGATTTAGTTTTCCGGTAACTCCTGACCTTCAATCCAGGGAGCCCCAACACCCTGCAAAGCTTTCTCCATTTTGGGAATATCTGTTTTCAAAATTTCATTTAGTTCAGACTTTAATGCAGCATATTCCTTTTTGGCTAATTGCAAATTGGCTTTATGAGTTCCGGTAGGTCCATAGGTTGAAGCACGCATTGAAGTAAATGCTGAACCTAAACGACTCCAAATACCAGGTGCTGCACTTTCGCCAACTTGCGCTTTAGCAACCGGACCATTCAATTTCTTATTCAAAACCTGTAATTTGTTTCTTAAAACGTTTAAATCTTCATCCAGTTTACCGGGTAAAACAGCTGCCCTGCCTAAAGCCAAACGCATTGACTCAACCCTTTTTATTGCTTTATCAAGTGAAATGCCCAGGGCTGAAATCGATTTTTGCGTTTCAGCAATTTCTTTCCAGAAAATTTCTGTTTCTTTTATGTCCGGTCCATCTATTGAACCTTTCCTCATCTGGATAACTTTAAACTCAATTGGATCCGATAAAATTGTAACTTTCCCGTTTTCATTTTTGGAAAGTTGAACCTTGTAAATACCAGGCACAACCAAATGTCCTGAGCGTTCAAAATGCTCTTTTTTAACATCTTCAACTTTAACAGCACCATTATATGGATACCTCAAATCCCAGGCAATCCGGTGAAACCCTTTACCATTTTTACCCTTAATACGCCTAATCACATTACCTTCAACACCGGTAACCGTTAACCAAATTGCAGGGTCAAGCTCTGTATGCTCTTTCTCCAGCTCAGTCCATCCCGGAAACGGAATATCTTTGTTGCCTTTATTTAGTTTTGCTTCCTTTTCTTGTCTTAATTGCTTTCGTGATTTTACCCCATCCTTTAAATAATATGTAAATACTGCACCATAAGGTGGGTTTTCAGCTATATAATGGTTAGCCCCTGCAAAAGCATTCTTGCTAAAACCGATTACTGATTTAGGTACATACCACCAGGCATCTTTAACAGGAAACAAACTCGCCTCTTTGTTAAGTTGTTCATTAGAAACATGCCTTAAAACTGAATAATCATCAAAAACGTAAAAGCCACGCCCAAATGAAGCACCTACCAAATCATTTTCACGTCGTTGAATGGCCAAATCCCTGAAAGAGATGGTTGGGGCCCCACTTTTTAACTTATTCCAATTACTACCACCATCCAGCGTAAAGTAAATTCCAAATTCTGTTGCTGTAAATAAAAGCTTTGGTTTTACATGATCCTGTACCACACGCCAAATCAAAGTACGATCAGGAAGGTTTCCCCGAATCGAAGTCCACGTTTTTCCCATATTTGTACTTTTATATAAATAAGGATTATAATCACCATATTTATGATTATCCAAAGCAATGTAAACTGTATTTGCATCGTACAAATCAGCCTTAATATCATTCACAAAAGCGGTTGCAGGTACACCAGGAAGTTTACTCACTTCAATTTTTCGCCAATTTTCACCTCCATCTTCAGTTACCTGGATAAACCCATCATCCGTTCCGGCATAAATTAAACCTTCCTTTTTAGGTGATTCTGCCAGAGAAGTAATAGTATTGTAACTTGACATGGCATACATATCCCAGGGAGAATCCCAACTTTGTTTTCTGCCCATAATAGGCAAAGTGATCCGTTCTTGATTACGTGTAAGGTCACCAGAAATAGCCATCCAGTTATTTCCCCTGTCTGTTGATTTCCAAACCCTTTGGGAAGCATGAAAAATAGTTGTTGGTGCATGTGGGCTAACTAAAATGGGTGCATCCCAGTTAAACCTTTCGGCAGGATCGCCCTCAAGTGGTTGTGGCTGAATATGAACCACATCTCCTGTAGTGCGATCAATACGGGTAAGGTTTCCTTGTTGCCATTCCGCATAAACAATATTGGGATTGCCAGGTTCTGTGGCCGGTTGATGACCATCTGCAAACAATACAACTTCCCAGTCTGCATTTCTGATACCATGAAAATTATCTGTTCTTGATGGGCCACACTGTGTGTTATTATCTTGTGTACCACCATAAATATTATAAAACGGTTTTGCATCATCAACAGCTACTTTATAATATTGGGTTACCGGAAGGTTTTCAATATAGCGCCAGTTTTTAGTAGCATCAAAACTCTCGTAAATACCACCATCCGTACCCACCAAAATGTAATTGGGATCTGACTTCTTAAATGCAATGGCATGATTATCTGAATGTTTAAACTGTTCATTCATAATTTTAAATGTTTTGCCGCCATCTTCTGATACCTGCATCCTTACATCAACAAGGTATATCAGGTTAAATTGATGCGGACTTGCATAGAGTTCCTGGTAATAATGTGGTCCTGTAGCACCTGAGACGGCATCTGCACCTTTAATCCATTTTTCACCTCGGTTATTAGATGTGTAAACTGAACCTTTACGACGATTAAGTTCAATAGCTGCATAAATAATATCCGGTTTTTGTGGGGAAATAGCCAAGCCAATTTTACCAATGCTTCCTCCAGGTAATCCTCCTTTTAGTTTTTTCCAATTTTCACCACCATCTTCGGAACGGTAAATTCCTGAACCGGGGCCACCACCCATGTAAGCCGCAATATTTCGATGCCTTTGCCAGCTAGCTGCATATAAACGGTTTGGATTTCTGGGGTCAATCAATAGATCAGTAACTCCTGTCCATTCATTTACGGACAATACATTTTTCCATGTCTTTCCACCATCCATTGTTTTATACAAACCTCTTTCACCACCTTTTGACCATAAAGGCCCTTGGGCTGCCACCCAAACAATATTTGAGTTTTCAGGATGTACAATTATTTTAGAAATGTGCTCGGATTTTTTCAATCCCATATTTTTCCATTTAGCACCTCCATTAGTACTTAAATAAATACCATCACCATAGCCAACATGCCTTCCCCCTACATTTTCACCCGTGCCAACCCAAATATTTTCAGGATTATTTGGGTCAATGGTAACACAACCTGTTGAATAAGAAGTTTCCTTGTCAAAAATAGGTTCCCATGTAGTACCCGCATTTGTAGTTTTCCAAACACCACCTGATCCTACAGCAACATACCAAATATTCTCATTTTTTGGATGTATAGCAATATCGGCGATACGCCCGGACATAAAAGCCGGACCAATATTACGAAGTTTCAATCCTAAAAAGGTAGTATCTGAAAACTGAACTTTTGAGCTTTGTCCCATTGATAAAGGAATGTTCAAGAACCAAAATGCCCCGAGAAATAGTAATAATTTAAGTTTATTCATAATTCCAATATTTAGCTAACT
>JBDLJL010000292.1:0-4654 GCA_039714415.1 Bacteroidota bacterium | reverse complement strand
TAGTGCTGAATATAAAGATGTTCGTAATAAATAAACAGTATGGTAAATTGAAACATAGGAATTTTAAATTACCAAACGCACCATATTAAAACCGTTGTGGTGTATTAAAAAAATGAAGATAAAGAAAATCATATCGACACTATTGAACATAGTTTTTGTCATGACAATTTTATTTTTCATTTTTGACGCACTGACCGAATTTGAAATAAAAAATCAGACAATTAAATCATCAATTTATTACGGACTTCTCATCTTGACTCCAATAGTTTTTATTTGGAACGTTTTGACCTTTAAGACTAAAAAGAAGAGAATAATTAGTTTGATTTTACCAATATTGACACTTATCGGAATTTTGATAATTGGACCTATAAAAATTATATCTTCTTCTCCGGCTTGGAGAACACAGACTGTTTTATATCAGAATGGACATTCAAATTTTAAAAAGGTAGAGTTTCAAATGCAGGATGTTGGAGCTTTTGGGTACAACAAACGTACAGTTGAAGTTACATACCTGACTGACTTATTTATGTTTGTAAAGTCTGTTGACAGGAACATTGATAAGAGTGTTGAATGGGTGAGAGTAGACAAAGACATTAATGAACTAGGATTGAAACACCCATAAAGTGAATTAAAACACACCACAACAAAAAATATAGTGCATCTGGCAAATAGTACTAAATATAAAGATGTTAGTAATAAATAAACAGTGTGGTAAATTGAAAAATTTAAGTATTAAAATGCCAAACGCACTATATTAGAACCGTTACCTGCAAGCTGAAAAAAAGCCAACGCTCGGTCAAGCACATTTGGTTTTTGCCAACGCCAAAAGCCAACGCTGAAAGACCAAAAGAGCTTGCCCTTTCCCAACCCACGACAATACAATGAATAATTACACTGAATAATAGTGAACTTATACTATCTTTGACACCGAATAAACAAAACTTGGGTTTCAAATGAACCGAATAAAAGAAGTTTTAAAAGACAAAGGAATTTCACAGACTTGGCTTGCCAAACAGACAGGAAAGAGTTACAACACGATTAACGAATATGCTCGAAACGTGAGACAACCCAGTTTGGAAGACTTGTACACTATAGCAGAAATCCTAAATGTGGAAGTCAAAGATTTACTAACAGAAAGAAAAAAATAATGGCACAATCAATAGAACCGAATATTGCAGATTTAGCCAACGGATGGTTAAGAAAGTATAAACTGCCTTACAAATTAGAGCAGGAATCAGTTAATGCAGAAATTGACAAAGCACTCTCTGACTACTTCACTAAAAATGGCGGTGCGGGTGCAAATCGACCAGATGCCAAAATATTACTACAAGACAAAAATTTAGACTTCTACCCTGTACTTATTGAGTACAAAGGCTACAAAGACAAACTTGTAAAACTTGACAAAGACGGACAAGTTGAAAACCGAACTTCTAAAAATGAAGCTCATTTTAAAAATATTAACTCGTTTGCAGTAAACGGAGCGGTTCATTATGCAAACGCTTTACTTCATCATACAAGTTACACCGATATTATCGCTATCGGAATGACAGGCTACAAAGATGAAACAGGAAAAATTCATCACGAAATTGGTGTTTATTATGTTTCAAAAAGCAATTTAGGTGCAGGACAGAAAATTGGCGACTTTACCGACTTTTCATTTTTAGCACCGAAAAATTTTGACGCATTTATTGAGACTGTAAAAACGCTTCAACTTTCACAGGAAGAACTCGACAAACTAAAAGAGCAACGAGATAAAGAAATTGATCAAACTCTCACAAAACTTAACCAACATATCTTTGATAACGAAAAAGGAATAAGTGAAAAAGACCGAGTGTATTTAGTTGCGGCTTCTATAATGGCCACAATTGGTATTCCTAATAAAGTTGCTTTTTTAGATAAATCAGATTTAAAATCCTCTTCTGAAAAGGGAAACACTGATGGTGACATAGTGTTAAGAAAAATTAAAGCCTTTTTAGATGAAAAGAAAATTCCTTTAGAAAAGAAAAATTTTGTTATCCGAGCTTTGGATAACACTCTGACAACTGCAAATATTAACAAAGTTGAAAACGGTGAGAGTCAACTTAAAAGAGTTTTTTCAAAAATCGTAGATGACCTAGGATATTACTACAAAATAGGTTTAACAACTGACTTTACTGGAAAACTATTCAACGAAATGTATGGTTGGCTAGGTTTTTCACAAGATAAACTAAATGACGTTGTACTTACACCTTCTTATGTTGCTTCTCTCTTAGTCAAATTGGCTCGAGTGAACAAAGATTCTTATGTGTGGGATTTTGCCACAGGTTCAGCTGGTTTATTAGTATCTGCAATGAATGAAATGCTAAATGATGCAAAAAACACAATTCATTCACCAGATGAGCTTAGCCAAAAGGAATTAAAAATAAAAGCAGAACAATTGCTTGGTTTAGAGCTGTTACCTGACATTTATATGTTGGCAATCCTTAATATGATATTAATGGGTGATGGGAGTTCAAATATTTTGAATACGGACTCAATAAAAGATTTTGACGGTAAATATGGTTTTGGAAAAACAGACACCAAATTCCCTGCGGATGCCTTCATATTAAATCCGCCTTATTCTGCATCAGGTAACGGGATGAACTTTGTGGAAAAAGCCTTAGATATGATGAATAAAGGATACGCAGCAATCATTATTCAATACTCATCTGGTTCAGGTAAAGCAGTCGACTACAACAAACGGATTCTATCTAAACATTCGCTTGTGGCAAGCATTAAAATGCCTTTAGATATTTTTATTGGTAAATCAAGCGTTCAAACCAATATATACGTTTTTAAGGTCGCTGAAAAGCATCATAAAGATGATGTAGTAAAATTCATTGATTTTTCAAACGATGGTTATTCTCGCTCAAACAGAAAAAAATCCAATGACAATTTAAAAGATACAGACAAAGCAAAAGAGCGTTACCAAGAAGTTGTAGACTTGGTTCGTTTTGGGAAAAGCAAATTGAACATTTTTACAGAAAATGAATATTATGAGGGTCATATTGACCCTAGTAATGGAGCTGACTGGAATCAATCCGCACCAATTGACACCAAACCAACTCTACAAGAGTTCAAAAAAACTGTGAGTGCCTATTTAGCTTGGGACATAAATAACTTGCTTGAGCAAAATAAAGTTGACGAAGAATTGGGAAAGTAGAATCCCCACTTGACAATAAATTAAAAAATGTTGAGTGGGGAAAATTTAAGGTTAGCCAATTATTCAAGATTGAAAACACCCTAAGTTTTAACACAAACAAATTAACTTCGGGAAGTGAATTTGATTACGTAACCAGGACATCACAAAACCAAGGTGTTTTACAAAAGACAGGATTTGTAAATAGTCAAAATATAAATTCGGCTGGTAATTGGAGTCTGGGGCTTCTTCAAATGGATTTTTTCTACCGACCAAACACTTGGTATGCTGGTCAATTCGTTCGTAAAATAACCCCTAAAATTGATATAAATCCTATATCAATCCCGTTTTTCACAGCAGCGTTAAACAGATTGAAGCCACTCTTACTGACAGTATTAGTTAGGAACGTTGATGAAACATTTTTAAACTCAGAATTAACTTTTCCGATTAAAAAAAATGGAGATATTGATATTGATTTTATGTCAGGTGTTATTGCTGATTTGGAAACCGAACGACTTGAAAAACTTAAAAGGCACCTAACTATTAATGAATTAGATATATATGACCTAACAGAACAAGAAGAGAAAACTTTAGTTAATTATGAAAATATCGAGTGGGGCGAGTTTAGAATGGGGGATATCTTTGAAAGAATAAAAACAAAAAAGTTATCCTATAAAGCAAAAGATTTACCAAATCAGCAGACAGATAATTACACACTTCCTTGTCTTACGTCTAGCTTCAATAACCAAGGTTTAAACTATTATTCACCTAGAGATGGAGCAACGATAATAAAGGATGTGGTTTCTATTCCTTCAAACAGTGATATTTACCGAGCTTATTTTCAATCTAATGAGTTCACAGTCTTGTCAGATGCTTATGCAATTCAATGGATTTTAGATGAAGTTAAACTGCAACCGAATCAGTATTTATTTACTGTTCAATGTATAAACAAAGTGACTGATTTACCTAAATATTCGTATAAAAATAAATTGGGCGGATGGAATGTTGTAAAAAACAAATTCATTCAATTACCAATCAAAAATAACAAACCTGACTATGAATTAATGGGAAGTTTAACTTCTGCAATTAAGAAACTAGCAATAAAAGAAGTGGTTTTGTATGTGGAGAGAAAGAAAAAGGAAATAAACAAACTGACTGAAAATGCCAACGCTTAAAGCCATACACATTTGCAATTCGCACCAGCCAATGCTCAAGCCAAAAATTGCAAAAGAGTATGTCTTTGCCAACGCTAACAGACGAACGAAAAAATAAAGCCAGCAGGTAACAATGTATATAAAAATAGGCGAAACAGTAATAAAATCAAGGGTTTTGGCTCGTTTCAAACTTCGTACTTAACCGAAAGTTCAGTACTTCGTAATCGCCTACTTTTCATATACTAACCGTTAGCAATTATTAGGTTAAAGAACAGAAATACGACAGAATATCATGATTAAGAACTTTGCTTTTACAATACTGATTTCATTTTTATCGATACAG
>JBDLJL010000291.1:0-4743 GCA_039714415.1 Bacteroidota bacterium | reverse complement strand
GAACCTATAATATGGGAGTAAAAGTTACTTTTTAATTAAATAACTATAATTGATATAAAAAAGGGAGGCTTGCGCTTCCCTTTTTTTGTTTATGGGAAATATTATATCTTGCCCCCCTCAAAACTCAACAACCTAAGTTTATGTTAAAAGTAAAAAAATATTTAATCGTATCTATTTTTCTATTGAGTGTATTTTCTGTACCTGCACAGCAAACAAAAAGCCTGTCTCAATTAGTAAAAGAAACAATGGAGTTACGCCGGCAGGGGAATTACTGGAAAGGACTTAGCCCCTTTCGCCATTTTATAAAGGACTCATCCACAGCAATGATTCGCGAATTTGAACCGTACACAAACGATTCATTGGAAAACATACGTTCTTTTGCTTATAATGCAATTGCCATTTCAGGGTATAAGAGTACCAACAGTATTACCAGGCGAAATGCCGTGTACATTCTGGTTACTGGTTGTACAGATAATGAAGCAGCATTGCGCAAAAACATAGCAGGCCAACTTGATAACTTCCAAAAAAAAGATTTTACATCCGCTGCAAAGCAAAAACTGGCTAAACTGTTAAATATGGAAGAAACCTATTATCGCCATACGGTAAAATTGATTGGTTTTTTAAATATGAAAGACCAAATACCCGTTCTAAACCAAATGATTGATTCAGGGAAAGTTAGCAACCGTACATTAATTTGGGATTTTCATTTAACACTTGCCCGACTTGGAGTTCAGAATGAAATTGATTATTGCGTTTCCTTAGTTAAGTCAAAAATAATTAACGATAATGTAATATATAACCTTTTCCCTGACCTGGTTTACATTAGATCAAAAGAAGCGGTTGATTATATGGTTGAAGTTTTACTAAGCGATTCAAAAAATTGTTACTCGCCAAATCCTGATAATCCGGTTAAAATATTATGTGGTTACCGGGTAATGGAATACCTGGCACCCATAATAAAAGACTTTCCCTTGGAAGTTGACAGGGATGGCGAATTAGATATTGATGACTATGAAGCAGGCCTGGTAATTTGCCGCAACTGGTTTAAGCAGCATATTGATGATTACGAGATTGATGATTCCAAATACTAATGATTGGTAAAGAAAAATCCTGCAAGAGTTTGCCAACAAGCAATCCTTATAGCTTTTTTTCGAATTCAATACTTAACCCATGTTATGCAACACTGTTTTTCTCCCTGAAAATTTATGTGTAAAATAACAACCTATTAAAGCTGATTCATCCTAAAGGGTTTATAATTTGAAATGAATAAATTTTAATCAACGATTAAATAATAAATTTATTTAAACTAATTCTAAATTAAAATCAGAGTTTGGCTATAACTCAATTTTTTTATTTTTGTTTCCATAAACCTTAAACAAATATTAACCTAAAAATGAAGTTCTTAACCCTTTTTCTATGGGGTGTTTTAATACTCCCCGTTAAGCTTTCCGCTATAACTATTAATCCACAAGATGACCCACCAACTGATACAAGCGAAGTAGCTAAAGCGCATTCACTGCATAAACAGGTAGTTGAAGAAGAACGGACCATTTCATCTTTAGATGAAGCCCTTTCAGTAACTTTACCGGTAGGCATCAAAAAAGATATCGGTAATACGGAAAACATCATTGTTCTTGAAACTATGAAGTTTAAACCTGATGGTGCTACTGTTACGGCCTACATGTCATCTGAAGTGCCTGAGTCTGAAAAGCGGATAGCCCTGAAAGGGAAAGATATCAATTTTGCCCCTGGTGGTTTTACCAGTGGCGCACGGCTTGAGTTGCTTGAAAATGTAAATATCCCTTTAGGTGAAAAAATGACCCTTATAGTTAAAGGCCAGGAAAGTAAAACCTTTGTTGAATGGGATTGCCATGGATATAAATCAATGGGCTTGCAGGGCGATATTGAGTTTAGCAGGGAAATGTTAATTCCTGAGGGATCTGATGGGAAAATAATTCAGGATAAAAATATAAAAGTAAAGGCCGGTTTTGAAACACAACTTGAAGGTTGGGACGATTTACTGGTTGAAGTTGATATTTCACCTTTTCAACATAAAGATCTAAAAGATTTTAGTATTGCAGTTAACAGTGCTGTATTTGATTTTAGCGAACAGGTTAATTCACCTTCTATGAAATTTCCAGAAGGCTACCAGTCAACTGATTTTATTGATGGCGACACTAAAATGTGGAAAGGCTTTTTTTTAAAAGATATGGTTGTACGCCTACCTGGCAACCTAAGTAAAGATACCCTACAAAGATCTACAATTGAAGCTCATGATATGATTATTGACAACATGGGCGTAAGTGGTGCATTCGCTGCTAAAAATTTAATTCCCTTAGAAGAGGGTAAAATTGGTAAGTGGCCATTTTCCCTTGATGAAATATCTGCCGGTATTACTAAAAACCAAATGGATTCGTGCAGTTTTAAAGGCACGATTAGCGTTCCGCCACTAAGTGATACTACCACTCTAAATTATAAAGCATTTATTGATCCGGGTAATAATTATTCTTTCCTCGTTGAAACTCAAGAAAGTATTAAAATGGATATGTGGGCTGCTGATTTACATCTTGATCCCAATTCTTATGTTGATATTAGCCTTATTGAAGGGAAATTTAAGCCAAAAGCGATACTCAACGGTGAGCTTTCAGTAAAAAATAAAGAAACAGAAATTGCAGGTGTTGAATTTGAACAGCTAGAGTTAAAGCCCGAAAAACCTTATGTGAAAGTAAAAAGCTTTTCATTTGGTACCGAAAATTCAAAACAAAAATTTGGAAAGTTTCCTATCAATATTAGCAATATAGGTTTGGTAAGTGAAGAAGAACGTACCGGTTTAAAATTCGATTTAAAACTCAATCTGGTTAAAGTAGGTTCCGGGGGCTTTGCCGGGGAAACAGGTTTAACGCTATATGCAAAATCTTACGAAGAAAGTGAACGGCAAAAATGGAAATACGATGGCTTTGAAGTAAACAAAATTTCTATTGATATTGATCAGGGAGCATTCAAGCTAGAAGGCAGTGCCCAATGGTATAAAAAAGACCCTGTTTATGGAAATGGTTTTTCAGGTAACCTGACAGCAGAATTCAAGGCCCTGCCTAAATTAGAAGCAACAGCTATTTTCGGAAATGTCAATGGGATGCGATATTTCTATGCTGATGTAATGCTTACCTTAAAAAACGGGCTTCCAATATTTACGGGGATAAATTTATATCAATTTGGTGGCGGTTTATACTATCATATGCGCCAATTAGGTTATGATGAAAAAAGTAACAGCACTATTGGTAAAACCGCCTCAGGTATTATTTACAAACCTGATGAAGAAACACTTTTTGGCTTCAAATCTACAGTTGGTTTGGGCATGACCAGAAAAGAAGCTTTTAATGCCGATCTCACTCTTGAAATGGCCTTCAATAGTCATGCCGGGGTAGACAGGATTATTTTTGAAGGTAATGGCTATTTTATGACACCACCTTTGCCAGATAACGTACAAAACCTTTTAGATAAATGTAAAAAACTTTCTAAAGGATTTGATCCCAATGCCCCTGAGGAAAAAGCTACAGATTCCAGGGCGAGTATTTCGGCACACACACGGCTTGACTTTGATTTCCGTAATAAAGTTACACATGGAAACCTGTCTGTTTATATAAATATGGCTGGTGATGTTATAAAAGGCATTGGCCCCGGGGGAAGAGCAGGTGATGCTGTAATGCACTTTGCCCCGGATGAGTGGTACATACATATCGGAAAACCAAGCGATAGGATAGGTATTTCTGTATTAGGACTGGCCGAATTAAATTCCTATTTTATGATGGGGACCAATATTCCGGCGAGCCCGCCCCCACCAGCAAAAGTTTCTGAAATATTAGGGGGGATCGACCTGAATTATATGGCCAATGAAAATGCCCTTGGCGAAGGAAAAGGTATTGGTTTTGGCGCCGGCTTACAATTTAATACAGGACATAAAGAATCTAAAAGTAAAGTTTTTTATGCAGATTTTGATGCAGGTATGGGCTTTGATGTGATGATGAAAAATTACGGTAATGTAAACTGCAAAGGACTTTCTGAGCCCTTGGGTATTAATGGCTGGTATGCAAACGGACAGGTTTGGGCCTATATTGAAGGAGCTATTGGCATCAGCATTGACTGGAGGTTCCTGAAAGGAAATTACGAGATATTGCGCGTGGGTGCAGCTTCAGTTCTTCAAGCAAAAATGCCAAACCCGTTCTGGATGCATGGAATAGTTGGTGGCCGCTACAATATTCTCGGTGGTTTAGTAAGCGGGAATTGCCGTTTTGACCTGACTATTGGTGAAGAATGTGAAATGGTAGGCGAAGGAAGTCCTGTTCAAGGTATTGAAGTAATTGCCGAAACCACACCCAACAGTGGTTCAACTGATGTAAACGTGTTTAACGCAGCACAGGCGGTATTTAATATGCCCATTGATAAAACTTTTGAATTGGTTGACCTTGACGACCAAAAGAAATCGTTTAAAATTGTGCTCGACCACTTTAAGATTACTGATTCCGGTAAAGAAGTTCAAGGAAACCTGGAATGGAATGCAGAAAATGATGTAGTTGCATTTAATTCATTTGAAATATTGCCCCCACAAAAAAAATTAAAGTTAGAGGTACAGGTAAGTTTTAAAGAAAAAATAAACGGAAGGTGGGAACCAGTTATGGCTAACGGACAAAATATTGTTGAAAGTATGGAAAGCACCTTTACTACAGGTGAAGCACCTGATTATAT
>JBDLJL010000290.1:0-4776 GCA_039714415.1 Bacteroidota bacterium | reverse complement strand
TATTGACTTGGACTATAAAGGGTTATCAAATAGTGGTAGCTGGTTTATTGGCAGGTTGCAAACAAAACAGGACAAGGAAAGGGTAATGGATGGATTGGTAAAAGGTAGCGAAGGTTCTTTAAACAAGAAAGAAATTGAACAATTATTATCAAATATCCAAAGCAGGGTTTTCTTGTTTAAAAGTGCACATGAAGACCGTTTAAAATTGATGCAAACCAGATGGGTCTTGTCCTATTTACGTGGCCCGCTTTCAAAAAAGGAAGTCAGGAAGCTGATGAAAGATAAAAAGGGAAATTTAGAACTTAAAGAAAAACCTGAAACGCAGAAAAAATTAGAAAGCGAAGTAAAATCACCGGGTAAAGTAGCCTCAAATGTTATTCAGCCAATAATATCGAATGATGTAGAGCAGTATTATTCTGTAAATACACCTTACGGAAAAGAAGTTAAATATGAACCCTGGTTGCTTGCAGAAGGCAAAGTAAAGTTTGTAAATGCAACAAGGGGAATTGATATTGAAAAATCTTTTACAAAAAGATTATATCTTAACAAAGATATGACGAATATTGATTTAAGAGAAACTGATGATTTCAGTTTTGATACCGATTTATTTGATAAAAGGCCACTTGAACAAAGTAAATTTTATTCTTTGCCGGCTTTTATTGAAGAATTAAAGTCGTTTAAATCTTTGGAAAAAGACTTTTCTGATTATTTGTATCGTTCAAATAAACTGGAATTATATAAATGCACGGCCTTAAAGGCAGAATCAAAACCAGGAGAAACCATTCGTGATTTTAAAATTAAAATAACAGGAATTATCCGTGATAAAAAAGCAGAAGCTGTTGAGAAATTACGAAAAAAATACAGTACAAAAGGTGATAGATTACAAGACAAATACGCCCGTTTGCGAATTAAACTACAAAAAGAAAAATCGGATGTGTCTGCAAAACAAACGGATACAGCAATGTCATTAGGAATGGCAGTATTAGGCTCATTTTTAGGTTCAGGTTCTAAATCAAAAGCGATGCGGGGAATTACCAGTGCGGGAAAAATCTCAAAGGAAAAAGCAGATGTCAGAAGGGTTGAAAATGAGATGCAGCAGGTTCAAAAGGATATGCAGGAACTAAAAAATGATTTATCATATGATATTGATATGATAAAACAAGAATTTGATATTGAAAACTACAAAATTGCCACTTTTTACATAAAACCCAGAAAAACGGATGTTCACAGTATAAAAATATCATTATTCTGGGAAGCAAGATAAACTTAGCCCGATTAATTTATAAACTTTTATGAATCCCCCACGCAAAAAAAGAAACCCTGATAAAAATTCATCAGGGTTTCTTCGTCAATTGAATATCGATTAGTTAAATAGGTTGCTTAGACTGTCATGATGTCCTTTTCTTTCTCACCAATTAATCCTTCAACTGTACTGTAATAGGCATCAATTAATTTTTGAACTTTATCTTCTGCCCTCTTTTCCATATCTTCCGAAAGTCCATCATCTTTCATTTTTTTGAGCATTTCATTTGCATCACGCCTTGAGTTTCTTAGGCTTATCTTTGTTTCTTCCCCTTCGTGTTTCACTTGTTTTACTAAAATTGCTCTCCTTTCTTCGGTTAACATAGGTATATTAATACGTATAACTTCACCATTATTATCAGGGTTAAATCCCAGGTTAGCTGCCATAATAGCCTTTTCTATAGGGCCAATCATTTGCTTTTCCCATGGCTGGATAACAATTGTACGAGCATCAGAAGTACCAATATTGGCCACCTGGGCTATTGGAGTCATTGTTCCATAATAATCTACCTGAAGGCCTTCAAGCATCCTTGGGTTCGCCTTTCCTGCCCTAATTTTAAGCAGGGCTTTTTCAAGGTGAGAAATAGCATTTTTCATGTTATCTTCGGTATCTTCAAGAATGAGATCTACTTCTTCGTTCATGGTAAATTAATTTGATTAACAAATTATAACTCTATACATAGCAAAAATAGGAAAAAAATGGAATAAACAAAATTGAAACCAATCAAAGATATAAACAGGTTACAAATTTACTCTATGTGTCCTTTTATTTTTCAGGACAATGTATATATGATAATAAATTTGAATACGATTTCATTATATCGTTTTGTGACTTGCAACTTATGCATTATCAATAATTGATAAGACCGATCAATACGACAATAACATTTTTTTAACAAATTTTATCTATTTTTGCCACATATTATTAAATAAATAAATACTATGGCTTCAACTGCTGATTTTAAGAACGGACTATGTCTTGAATACAATAACGATTTATACACAATTGTACAATTCCAACATGTAAAACCAGGGAAGGGCCCTGCTTTTGTGCGAACCAAATTAAAAAGCCTGAAAACTGGAAAGGTTATTGACAATACTTTTAATGCAGGTGTTAAAATAAACGTTGCCCGTATTGAAAGAAGGCAATACCAGTTCTTATATAAGGATGATATGGGATATAACCTGATGAATCTTGAAAACTTTGAGCAAATACCTTTGCAGGAAGATTTATTTAATTCGCCCCACCTTATGAAGGACGGACAGGAAATTGATGTTGTTTTTCATGCTGATACGGAAACACCTCTTTACACGGAACTTCCTCCTTTTGTAGTATTGGAAGTTACCTATACTGAACCAGGCTTAAAAGGTGATACATCTTCTTCCTCATCTAATAAATCAGCGACTTTAGAAACGGGTGCCGAAATTCAAGTTCCTTTATTTGTGAATACTGGTGATAAAATCAAAATTGATACCAGGGATAATTCTTATTCTGAACGGATTAAAGAGTAAACCTGATGATTAATATTTGTACAAAATTTGCATAATGCTTGTTGGCATTTTTTTCACAGCTTATGTTATCAATAGAGCTTTTATAGTTACCTAATGATCACTGTTGTTGTTTTTTAAACGAGACTAAACGGACTGATAATGGCTGTAAAATGGAATTACAAAATAGATTAATATTGAGACAAATAAAAAACAACATCTTGCTCTTAATAAAATAATTATGTAACTTCGTTCATATAAATACACCAATTACCAGTTTATAATAAGCGAATAATTAAACCAAAGCTAAATGGAATCAAAAGCCTCATTGGGTCGACTTGAGTTCTGTAATTTTAAACTCCGAACACTACAGGATTTCACTTTGGCTATCAACCTGAATAAATCCACCGATGAGTTAATGAAAATGTATGAGAAACTGCTACGGTGGAGTTTAAATATTGGGAAAGTCTTAATTTTTGCAAAAAATAACGGTTGGGATCTTATTTTAGGTTCCGGGATTTCAGGCGATAAGTATCTTAACATAGATGTTGAAAATGATTTACTTTCTTTTACGGAAATAACTATGGCATCAGCCATAAACAATCCGGCTACTCACGAGTTTGACATATTATTACCAATCATCCATAATCAAACTGCTATTGCCTTTGTTCTGGTTGGAGATATAGATGAGGAGAAAGATGGTCTTAGTCCAACAATTAAGCACATGCAATTTGTACAAACCCTTACAAACATTGTAATTGTAGCTATTGAAAATAAGCGTTTGTTCAATGAAAATATCGAACAAGAGCGTATACATAAAGAAATGGAACTGGCATCGGAGGTTCAAAACATGCTTGTCCCGGATATTGCAGAGTTTAAACAAAATGACCATATAGGTGTTAAGGGTTTTTATCTTCCTCACTTCGAAATAGGAGGTGATTATTATGATATTTTAAAACTAAATGATCACGAAGTGGGTTTCTGTATTGCGGACGTTTCTGGGAAAGGGATTTCTGCTGCACTTCTTATGTCAAATTTTCAGGCTAATGTACGTGCACTTTTTGTTTCATCTATACATTTAACTGATATTGTTACCATTCTAAATGAAAGAGTTATTAAAAGTGTAAAAGGGGAAAAGTTCATCACTCTTTTTATAGCCCGTTACGATTATTATACCAGGGAGTTAAGGTATATTAATGCAGGACATAATCCGCCTATTTTATATAACAAAGAGACTAAAGAACTTACTTATTTAGAAAGTGGCTGTGTGGGTATGGGTATGGTAGATGCTATCCATACCATAGAAGAAGGTCATTTTGAAATTACCGGGAACTCTAAACTTTTATGTTATACAGATGGATTGGTGGAAATAAATATTGAGGATGAAGTAAGTTCAACTGAAAAAATGGTGGAATCATGTATAAAAACTAGTGACCCCATCGACCGCTCTATTGAATTAATGATTGAAAAAATGAAAATAGATAAATCTAACACAACTATTTTCGATGATATTACTATGTTGGGTATGGACTTTAATATTAATTCGGAAACTGGCAAATAGTCATTGGTCATTAAGTCATTAGGTGGTCATTTGATAGTCATTATTTCAGCAAATCCAACTTCTTTTACTTGTTTATTGATTATTGTGTATTGCTTATTGAATGTTTTTCAATATTTAATCCACTCCTGTATCCCACCCTTCAGATTATAAACATGTTTATATTTATATGATTCTTCCAAAAAATCAATAACTGCAAGGCTATTACTACCATTTTCACAAATTAACACTACGTCAAACTCTTTTGGAACCAATTCAGGTTGATCTAAAATTTCTTCAATTTGGTAATTAATACTTCCCGGAATATGATAATTTTTAAAAAGTTCTTTTTCACGAATATCGATCAATTGAATTTTTTCATTGTTCAGAATCTTTTCTTTTAATTCTGGAACTGTAATATTCTTTATTTCAGGAAATTCATCCATGCA
>JBDLJL010000289.1:0-4785 GCA_039714415.1 Bacteroidota bacterium | reverse complement strand
AACATATCATCTATAAAAAATCCCATATACCTTTCAACAGGATAGCTCAAACTTCCTTTAAAAGCCCATCTTACATTAATACTATTATTAATACCTTCAAACTTCCAAAACCCGGAAGAAGTCCTTGCCATCGGTTCAAAAAACTCCACCCTGGTTTCAATAGACCTGCCTTCATCAAGTTTTACTATTGACAATTCCCCCTTTCCTATTACCGCACCATCCCATAACCAAACACTACCCACTCCACGACTATTTTCCGAAATTTTGCTTTTTGCCTCCGGATCCTGATCAGACCAGGGGTTCCATTTTACATAATTATTTAAATCAACCACCTGCTCAAAAACTTTTTCAACCGGGGCGTTTATAGTTATTGAACGCTCCACTCGATATTCTGCAGGTAATAAAGCCGCAATTATTAATAATAACACGATTAGTGCAACAATAAATAAAATAATTTTCTTTAGCATAATTTTCTCATTTGGTTTATCTTATAAAAATAATGCATAGGACAATTAAAGTCAAGTAATTACATAGAAATAAATTAAATTATACCTTTCCCATTTAAATTACGACACAGTATAACTAACTAAAATTAAAATATTGAATTTTTATTATTTAAAATTGATTTTATATTTGTCTGCTTAACTAAAAATTGTATCATGACAAATAAAGAACCTGTTCAAAAAGAAGGTTGGAATTTCCCAAAGGCTTTTTGGGTTGCGAATAGCGTGGAATTACTTGAACGAGCAGCTTACTATGGGATGTTCGTTGTTATTACCTTATATCTTTCAGACGTTGTAGGATTTACAGACATTGAAGCTGGTTGGATAGCCGGAATCTTTTCTGGTGGTTTATATTTCCTTCCTACTTTTAGTGGGGCATATGCTGATAAAATTGGATTTAGAAAAGCAATTATCCTGGCCTTTTCATTATTAACGGTTGGTTATTTTGCCCTGGGCATTGCCCCATATAAATCAACAGTTATTGCAGCACTTTTAATTGTTATGCTAGGTGGTTCGTTTATTAAATCTGTAATAACCGGAACGGTTGCTAAGGAAACAAATAAAGCGAATAGGGCAAGAGCCTTTTCAATTTTTTATGCAATAGTGAATATTGGTGCATTCCTTGGGAAAACTGTTGTATACCCTTTAAGGATGGAATTAGGATTGGTATCAATCAATTTCTTTTCTGCTGCTATGACTGGCCTTGCCGTAATTGTAGTTTTCTTTTTTTACAAAAGCTCACATAAACAAGGAGAGGGCAAAAGTCTACACGAATTATTACAAGGATTATGGAGGGTTGTAAGTAATTTACGATTGGTAATTTTAATTATAATCATTACCGGTTTTTGGATTATCCAACACCAATTATATGCAAGCATGCCCAAATATATTATCAGAATGGTTGGCGAACATGCAGCAGTTTCCTGGATTGCCAATGTTAACCCTTTAGTTGTGTTTATAACCGTAATGTTTGTAACTCAAATGATGAGAAAAAAAACAGCTTTAAGTTCCATGACGGTAGGTATGTTTATTATGCCTCTTTCTGCCTTTTTAATGTCACTTGGTCCATGGTTATTATCGATGTCAGGAAATGAAGTTTCATGGTTTTTTGGACTTCATCCATTTGCTGTTATGATGATAATTGGAATTGCTTTCCAAGGTTTTGCAGAAACCTTTATTTCCCCACGGTTTCTCGAGTATTTTTCCATTCAGGCGCCTAAGGGTGAAGAAGGTTTATATATGGGATTCAGCCACTTACATTCATTTTTAGCTGCAATTATAGGCTTTGTTATTTCAGGTTATTTGCTTGATGCTTATTGCCCTGACCCTAAACTCTTAACTGAAGCTGAAAAACTAACTGCTTATGACCATTCACACTATATTTGGTATATATTTGCAGCCATTGGTCTTGTATCAGCAATAGCTCTGATGATTTATGGAATGGTTGTAAGACGAATTGACAGTAAAAAATCTATTATTTAACCCGGAAAATTCACGGAATTTCCCCTATCTTCGATAGCGGCTAAGTTCAGCTTAAATTTTGGTAACACAAAATTAAGCTTCCCTAAGCCGGGATTTCCCGCATTTAGATTCATGATTTGAAAAACTCATGAATGCGGGTTAAAATCTCTTTTAATAGAATCAAAAAAAAGCCTTCTCAAAAAAATGAGAAGGCTTTTATGTAAATAAGCTTAATGCTTATGGAAATATATTGGGTTTTTGATTACATCATTCCACCCATTCCGCCCATACCAGGTGCGCCGCCCATAGGAGGCATTGCTGGAGCGTCCTCTTCTTTTTCATCAGCAATAATACTTTCTGTAGTTAATAGCATCCCTGCAATTGAAGCAGCATTTTCAAGTGCAATCCTTACAACTTTTGTTGGATCAATAACACCCGCTTCAAACAAGTTTTCATAAACTTCAGTTCGAGCATTGAAGCCAAAATCAGCTTTACCTTCTTTCACTTTTTGAACTACTACAGAACCTTCATCACCTGCATTAGTAACAATCTGACGTAATGGTTCTTCCAAAGCTCTTTTAATGATGGCAATACCTGTTGTTTCGTCTTCGTTTTCACCGTTTAGGTCTATAATTGATTCAATTGAACGAATCAACGCTACCCCACCACCAGGAACGATACCTTCTTCAACAGCAGCCCTTGTTGCGCTAAGTGCATCATCAACACGGTCTTTTTTCTCTTTCATTTCAACCTCAGAAGCAGCACCAACATATAAAACAGCAACACCACCAGCTAATTTTGCCAATCTTTCCTGAAGCTTTTCTTTGTCATAATCAGAAGTTGTTGTCTCAATTTGCGCCCTGATTTGTTTTACACGTGCATCAATTTGTTCTTTTTCACCTCTACCATTAACAATAGTAGTGTTATCCTTATCCATGGTAATTTTTTCGGTCTGTCCAAGCATATCCATGGTAGCAGCTTCAAGCTTTAAACCGGTTTCTTCAGAAATAACAGTCCCACCAGTTAAAATAGCAATATCCTGAAGCATTTCTTTTCTTCTGTCACCAAAACCTGGAGCTTTTACAGCAGCAATTTTTAATGAACCACGTAATTTATTAACAACTAGAGTTGCTAAGGCTTCACCATCAATATCCTCAGCTATAATAACTAATGGTCTTCCAGCTTGTGCAACAGGCTCAAGTATTGGAAGAAGGTCCTTCATTGTTGAAACTTTCTTGTCATAAAGAAGAATATAAGGATCTTCTATTATCGCTTCCATCTTTTCAGAATCGGTAACAAAATATGGGGAAATATATCCACGGTCAAATTGCATACCTTCCACTACTTCAACATTTGTTTCGGTACCTTTAGCTTCTTCAACAGTAATTACACCATCTTTGTGTACTTTTTCCATTGCTTCAGCAATTAGTTTACCAATTTCAGAATCATTGTTGGCCGAAATTTTTGCTACTTGCTCGATCTTTTGAATATCATCACCAACTTCTTTAGTTTGTGATTTAATATTTTCGATAACTTTGGTTACCGCCTTATCAATACCTCTTTTTAAATCCATTGGGTTTGCACCGGCAGTAACGTTTTTCATTCCCACATTAATAATTGACTGGGCCAAAATTGTAGCAGTAGTTGTTCCATCACCCGCATCATCAGCAGTTTTTGAAGCGACTTCTTTAACCATTTGAGCTCCCATGTTTTCAAACTGATCAGGAAGTTCAATTTCCTTAGCAACGGTTACACCATCTTTTGTAATTTGTGGTGCGCCAAATTTCTTTTCAATTACAACATTCCTACCTTTTGGGCCTAATGTTACTTTCACTGCATCTGCTAATTGGTCAACACCTTTTTTTAGCAAATCACGAGCTTCTATGTTAAATTTAATTTCTTTTGCCATTATTCTATTATTTTAATTTGATTAGAAAATTAATATATTTATTACTTATTGTTTACCTGTGCATTAGTGTATTATCATATGGGATATTGTTATAAATAATTAATCACTAATTTCCAGTTACTAATTACTAATTTTAAACAACTGCCAAAATATCTGACTGATCGATAATCAGATAATCATTACCTTCATACTGCACTTCTGTTCCGGTAAATTTCCCATAAAGAACTTTATCACCGACTTTCACTTCCATTGGATCATCTTTTGAGCCACCACCTACAGCAAGGACAACACCACTTTGCTGTTTTTCTTTAGCTGAATCAGGAATAATAATTCCGCTGGCTGTCTTTTCTTCCGAAATAGAAGGCTCAACTAAAACTCTTGTTCCTAATGGTTTAATTTTCACTTCTGCCATGTCTATTTATTTTAAAATTAAATATTATTTTTAATGTCTCCTTCCTGTCATAATTTATGCCAAATGATTTTTTCCTTTATTTTGACATACTTTTATGCAAATCCCTGTCATTTTATCATATAATAAAGGCCGCGGAGAAGGATGCCTATACTAAAGCTTCAGCAACAGCATGCTGAGGCTAAGGAAACTTTATTGAAAATGGCATGGTCTAATTAAAGTGTGTCTTTAAAATCTGCCTTTTTTCACGATTCTGAAAAAAAAATTAAATGACAAATTGACTTAAAACAAAAAAAGGCTGTCTAAATATCAGACAACCTTTTAATTTATTTTGTTTCAAAAATGTTTTGTTTATTCCTGACCGCTACTTGCTGGTGGAACATTAGGTACTAAAGGTACATCACTGGCATTTTCAATTTGATCCTTCATAACTGATTCCTGTTCACCTTCAGCAGCACGTGGAATAGTCATACTTCCTACAATACTAAGAACAAGTATTGATA
>JBDLJL010000288.1:0-4822 GCA_039714415.1 Bacteroidota bacterium | reverse complement strand
AGTGATTTTGTCTAATGCCCTAAAAGACAAAAAGTTGAAAGAAAATATTTCATTCCTTCAACCCTCACTGTGGAGCTGCGGGGACTCGAACATAAAAGAGTAAGTATCAGATAATAAGGATATTATAAAGCTTCAAAATATTAAGTGAAGCATAAGTGAAGCGTTTTTTTGTCTTTTTCAATTTAATGTATCCCATCCTTGTTTTTTCGAAGGTAATAATTTTTCATTTACCTTGTATGATTTAAAACCTCAACATTTTTAGGAAGTTTCAATTTATCATTTTATCAAATCAAATAATTGCCAGTAAATCATTAATTAGGCATTTATTTGATTTCTTTAATTTGCCAAAATATTATATCTTTGGCATAAAATTAATTTAAGATGCCCAAAATCATTGAAAATAGATTAATTGAAGAATTTAAGAACAGGGATATATTTACAAGGGAAGAGCTGTTTGACTTCTTTAGATATTTTGAACCCGACCTAAAAGAAGCGACTTTAGCTTGGAGAATCTATGACCTTAAAAATAAAAATATAATTAAAGTACTGCAAAGAGGTCTATATACCATTTCATGCCAAGCTAAATATAAACCTAATCTTTCATCTGAACTTTTAAAAGTTTCTAAGAAAATTACAGAGAAATACGAAGATGTAAAGTATTGTATCTGGGACACTGTATGGTTAAATGAATTCTCCCGGCATCAAACCAGCAAAAAATTTTTGATAATAGAAATTGAGAAGGATTTTGTCGAGTCACTTTATTATCACCTAAAAGATAATTTCAATTTTGATCTTTACATTAATCCGGATGAAAAGCTTATTGAGTTTTATATATCTGAAAGTAAGTATCCCATTATTATTAAAAAATTGATTACACGTTCACCTATAGATAAAATAACTCAAAATAAAACAAAACTGGCTATCCCTTTACTGGAAAAAATTCTGGTAGATATCTATTCCGAAAAGAAACTTTATTATTTCTATCAAGGTTCTGAATTACGGTATATATACGAAAATGCTTTAAGTAATTATTCTATAAATTATACTAAACTACTCAGTTACGCAAGGAGAAGAGAAAAAGAGATTGAAATCAAATCTTATCTGGTTAACAATATGGGGCATTTAATAAAAGATATTCTCAATGATTGATACAAAGTGTTATACAATAGAGTGGTTGGAATCTTTTAAAAATCAAAAGGAGCATAAAGTAATTCAGACAAACATCTTGGAAAAGATGATATATGCGTTGCATTTGCTGGAACAGGTTAAAACTCATGGTCTTGATTTTGTTTTTAAGGGTGGGACAAGTTTGGTTTTATTATTGGGAGAAGGAAGTCGTTTTTCAATTGACATTGACATAATTTGTAATGTCAATCGTGAACAACTGGAAAATATTCTGCACTTAGTTGTTGAAAATTCAAAATTTACATCTGTTATCCTTGATGAAAGAAGGAGTTATAAACCAGGGGTGCCTAAAGCACATTACTCTTTGGAATTTGAATCAGTATTTAATACAAAAGTTGCTGGTAAAATATTACTTGATGTTTTGGTTGAAGATTCAATTTACCCTGAGCATGTTGAAAGTGCGATTAAAACCAAATGGATTGAAACTGATGAAACATTATTTGTTAAAACACCTACTATTAACGCCATTACTGGTGATAAGCTGACAGCTTTTGCACCAAATACTATTGGAATTCCATATTTTAAAGGTGATGACAGTTTTGCTATGGAAATATGTAAGCAGCTCTTTGATTTAAGTCGACTATTTAATCGGATATCAAATATGGAGATTGTGGCATCAAGTTTTCAGATACATGCTGTACAAGAAATTCTTTATCGTAAGTATGATCGTAGTCAAAAGAAAAAAGATATTACTCCAGAAATAGTTCTCCAGGACACTATAGATACTTGTCTTATAATAATGAAAAGAGACTTGAACAAAACTGAACCAGAAAAATCTAACTTTAAGTTACTACAGGAAGGAATCAAAGCTTTTGGCACAGGTTATCTAATGACTGGAAACTTCAGAATTGAAGATGCCATTGCTGCATCATCAAGGGTTGCTCATTTAGCTGCAAAGTTGTTGACAAGAGATTTAAGTCAGATAGATTACTACAATGGCGAAGATATAAAGCCATTCATAATTGAGGATCCGGAATGGACGTTTCTTAATAAGCTAAAAAGACAGCCCGATAAATCTTCTTTCTATTACTGGTACCATACGGTTCAATTACTTACAATTGGGAAAAAATAAATGGGAAAAAACAGACCTTTTGTGTGAAATAAATGTGACACTTATGTGAAGCAAATATCAAAAATACAACATTTGAGAAATTATAATATCTTGATAATTAGCACTTAAGAAAACATGAATAGGGTTTGTGTAATAATGTAATCATTTGGAATACAATATGTTACAATTCTGGTGGAGCTGCGGGGAATCGAACCCCGGTCCAAACAAGCAACCAAATTGCTTTCTACATGCTTATCTTTTTATTAATTTTCGAGACTAAAGTGGGAAAAAGCACCCGATTTAATCCTTAGCTTTTTAAGTTTCGCACAAACATCAAAGCGCTGTCTGAACTATCTCAAATTTAACTGCACCTGGTGATCGAACCGGTATTGAGCAAACCATCCGCCAGATGTCTCGTCCTATGCATTCCGCGCAGGATTAAGCTTAATTCACTGAGTGATATTAAGCAGCAAGAGCGTAGTTATTTTCGCCAATTAATAGTTTTGTACTTCATTTTTACGGGATTATGCACGTTGCCCGGCATGCTTACAACCCAATTTACTCACTGTCTAATCCATGTCAGCCCCATTGGGAGTGCAAAAGTACAAAAATATTCTAAGTCAGGTCAAGTATTTTACTGTGTTTTTATGTCAAATAGCAGTTTTTGTCCATAAATGCGCCAATTTTGCCTATTTCCCCACATTTCAGTATCTTCAAATTCCTGTTTTTACACTAATTCCTGTTCGTTTGCTCAACTTTTTTAACAATATATAGTTTCTAATCTCTAATTTCTAATTTAAAATTAGAATCTTTTATTAATTTTGTTCGAAATTATGCCAAAAACAGTTATCATGAATAAAATTAAAGTTGGAATATTAAAAGAAACAAAAACACCGCCGGACAGAAGAGTTGCTATACCCCCACAACAGGCTTTAAAATTATTGGAAAAATTCCCCAATGTAGAACTGTATATACAATCAAGTGATTTAAGGGCTTATAAAGATGATGAGTATAAAGAGCTTAATTTGAATGTCGTTGAAGATGTAAGTGATTGTGAAATACTTATTGGTGTAAAGGAAGTGGATATTCCGGCTTTATTACCTGATAAAACATACCTGTTTTTTTCGCATACGGCAAAAAAGCAACCATATAATAGGGTGTTACTTCAAGAAGTGATAAAGAAAAACATTAGGTTGATTGATTATGAATACCTGACAGATATACATAATATCAGACTGGTTGCTTTTGGCAGATGGGCAGGTATTGTAGGTTCTTACAATGGTTTGTTGGGATATGGCATCCGCACAGGCGAATATCAATTGCGTAGGGCTCATGAAACTCATGATATGGATGAATTTTTTGAAGAGCTATCCAAAATTAAACTTCCAAAACTTAAGTTATTAGTTACCGGTGGGGGACGTGTAGCCCATGGTGCAATGGAAGTGCTGGATCATGTAAATGTAAAAAAAGTCAGTCCGCAGGATTTCTTAAATAACGAATTTGAACAGGCTGTTTATACCCAGATAGACCCATGGCATTATACAAAAAGAAAAGATGAGGATATTTTCGATTTAGAACATTTTATTAAACATCCTTCTGAATATGAATCATCTTTTTTACCATATACAAAAGTAACTGATGTTTTAATTGCTTGTCATTTTTGGGATCCTAAATCTCCAAAATTCATGACTGTTGAAGATATGAAAGCTGAAGATTTTAAAATGTCCCTTATTGCTGATGTCAGTTGTGATGTAAATGGTCCAATTCCTTCAACCATGCGGGCATCAACAATTGAAGAACCCTTTTATGGTTATGATGCTGAGAATGAGAAAGAGTCATCAGCTTTTGATAAAAGGAATATTACTATTATGGCAGTTGATAACCTTCCAGGAGAAGCTCCCCGGAATGCATCTATTGATTTTGGTAATGATTTAATAGAAAAAGTATTCCCTTCTCTTTTTGGTGAAGACAAGGATAAAATCATCAAGAGGGCGAGCATTACTACTTTAAAAGGAAATCTTGGTAAGCATTTTAAATATTTACAGGACTATGTAGAAGGGAAAGAGTAGAATAGAAGTTAATTCTATTTTGAAAGGATGGTAATTAGTAGTGAGTTATTGGGAGAGGCTAATTGACTGGTGTTTAATTGTTTGTGGTCAAAGTTGAAAAACAAAAATTCAAAACTCAGTAAATTTAGCATTGTGGGTAAATATCCAAAAAAAAATTAGATTTGAAGCTAAAAATTTAGATTTTTTAAATTACCTACTGTTTCAACCGGGTTTTCAGACTTAAAAACAAAACTACCTGCTACCAGAACATCAGCACCAGTTTCTACCAAAGTTTTTGCATTTCCTGCATCTACACCACCATCAATTTCAATAAGGACTTTTGTATGATTTTTAATAGTAAGCTCTTTAAGCTGCCTTATTTTTTTATAGGTATTTGATATAAATTTTTGTCCGCCAAATCCAGGATTTACTGACATAAGCAAAACCATATCAATTTCCTCAATAATATCTTCAAGGACATGAATTGGTGTATGTGGATTAAGTGAAACACCCGATTTCATGCCTAATGCATTTATTT
>JBDLJL010000287.1:0-4855 GCA_039714415.1 Bacteroidota bacterium | reverse complement strand
TAAATAAGAAAGTGGATAATATGCGACAATGCAGAATTAAACAGGCATATTGGCGATGACCCCAAAGCTTAAATGAAGCTCTTTGGGACAGTGGTACCTGCCCTGATTGTGGATGCAAAATGAATAAATGGGGAAAAGAAATAAAAGATGAGCGTACTCCGAAAACCCCTGACAGGGTTATATTTGCAAAATGTTAGAATTTCAAATAGTTACAATACAGCTAATTAGCAAACCCTGTCAGGGGTCAAATTGCAAAATTTAACTTTTCGGAGTGGACTCAAAGATAGTTGATTAAATTTCAATTTCATTGAAACCCTATTTTTCCCACACCTGCAACACACTCACAGTCTGCACATTACAATTATCGCTTCATTTTTTTTTTAAAAATCGATTTTTGACTAGGTGTAAAATGCTTTAGCGGGATATTACTTATATATTGATTAGATAAATGTTTATGAAAAAAATCAACAACCAACCCTTTTATACAAAACTAGCACTAACAACAATTATCTTGCTTGTGCATTTTGGCATTTTTGCCCAGGAAAAAAGCCTTGTTAAAGGAAGTGTGCTGGACAAAAAAAATACACCCGTGCCTTTTGTTACTATTATTGCAAGCCACAGCGGGCAGCCCAAGCCTTTATCGGCCACAATTAGCAATACCAACGGGTCCTTTCAGCTAAAACTGGCACAAGGGAAAGAATACGACCTTACATTTACAAGTGTGGGCTATAAAAAAACTAAGCGCCACATTGTTTGCGATACTGTTTCGCCGCTAAATATTGGCAAAATAATTATGCAGCAGGATACATTAATGATTGGGGAAGTAAACGTAAAGCCCCTGTTACAGGCCAATGACTTTGAAATAATTTACAACATTAGCGCCGACCCTGAAAAAGATTCGCTTAATTTAAAACAAATAATCAACAAGCTGCCTAAAATATTTTTTAACCACGAAGGAAAAGTAAAAACCGAAAATGGCGGAGAAGTACTGGTTACACGTAAAGGCAGGAAAGATGCCCTGTTTAGGTCAGAAGACATACAAACTGTATTATCGCGCATACCGGCAAAAGCTTTTACAACAGTAAAAATAATTTTAAAACCTTCAAAACACAAAGGTGAAGCCGAATACGTGCTTGACTTTTCACCTGATAAAAGCAAAATATTGATAGGGGTATTAGCTACTCCCTCAGTATCTTATTCGTTAAATGACAATGCATTTTCACCATCATTGTCACTTGTTGGCAGTATTGATAAAGTCAGGTTTTTTGCTAATAGCTCTGTTTCCTTTACCAGGCCACCTGAAAGCGAATATAACCGGACAATGGATGATTTGGCTACAAACACCCTGGTTGAACAGCAACAAAAAAAAGAAAGAGAAGGCGAAAGCTACAATAACAAACTGGTGCTTAGCATGGATGTTTTTAAAAAGCAATATTTGGGCATTAGTTTTAATTATAACAACACAGAAACAAATTTCAATGCTATTGAGGAATCAACAACAACATTGGCTGATGGCAGCATTACCGCTTCTTCTTTGTTAACAAACAGCAACAATAAACTAACAAACTGGCGGTGCAATATTGATTATGAACTTGATTTTGACAAAAATGAGCGTAACCTTAGCTTTTCATATTTTATTTCAGCTAAGCCTAACGAGGTATTATTCAATAAAACAAATGAACAGGAAGGTACAGGTAACATTGTATTAAGCAGGGAGGTTGAAAAAAATAGTGTTGATGACCAGAAATTGCAGCTTCGTTATACAGATAAGTTATTCAAAAAAATCAGTTTAGCCACCCTGCTAAGTTATTCAGACCGGGAGCATACTGACAGTTGGCAGCAGTATGGGCAGCCTGGTGGAACTTGGGATACACAGCCAAGTGCTTACAATAAATTAAGCAACAGGGTAAAGGTTCTGGATGGATCTGCCACTTGCGTTTATCAAACCAAACGTATTGGAATTGTTGGAGATATTAATATTAATTACCCATTAGAAGACAAAAGGCTCTATTGGGGCAGCCATGGCATAGAAAAACAATATATAACCAACAAGCCCCTTGTGACGGTGAGTAATCAATTTTACTACTTCTTTAAAAAAGACAAGCTGATTAATTCATTTCTTTTAATTTATACATATAATCAGCAACGGCCTCATTCTTTCTACCTATCCCCAAATAAAACACAATTATCCGAAGGTTTTTACCAAATGGGCAATCCCGGGCTTCAAAACCCATACGGGCATACGATTGTTCTTAGTATTAAAAGGAAAAAGTTTATGCCAAATTTCTCCTATTATTTTTCGGATAATGAAATAGGCACTGTTTTATACAAAGACAATGATGGAAACATGGTGCAAAGCTATGAAAATAACTCGAAATACCGGAGGTTTAGTATGGGATATGGACAAACGTTTAAAAAACCTGCTTCTCCTAACTTTGTAAGAGTTGGATTTAACCTGAATTATTTCACAGAAACTACTGCATACGGAAAAACAGATGGCATCACAGCAGATATTGAGACTAATGGCGCATTTGAAATAATCAAAAAATTATATGCCAGTTTTAATTTTTCTTATAGGCAATCATTTACTAAGGGGTATGAAAAAACACAGTACAGCAGGCCAATAAATGGCAGTTTGAACTTGAGTTACAGCGTTCTGAAAAAGAAAAAAGCATCAATGAGAATCTCGCTGTCATCAAACCCCTTTGCCTGGGGGAAGAGGCACATAACTACAACCTATACTACTGATGAATACACACAGGAAACTGTTGAAATAAACAGGCGATTGCCGTTATCAATAAGTGTTAAAGCTACTTTTGGGGAATTTAAGGCCCCACCCCGGACTTTTAATAGTGCAAAAATGTCGGGTTTTTCTGAATAACAAGCTGTATAAGCAAAAAAGGCAAAAGTTATCTTGCTGCCTTAGATACTGGATTCAGTGAAAAAATTATTGAAATTTGAATGCGTTTGCCCTAGTAAAACCAAATAACTGTTTATTATTTATTAAATATTTTACTATATTTAAGCAAAATATTATTTCTTAATTAAAACATTTAACTATGAAAAAAATTTTGATTTTAAACGTACTGGTATTTGGTGCCCTTTTTTTTATGAACTTCAACAATGTACCAGAAAGTAAGATGAATCCACAGAATGATAAATATGAAGTACCTGAAGATATTCAGGCAATAATTGATAAATCGTGCAAAGGTTGCCATGTAACGGACTCGAAAAATATGAAAGGTAAGGCAAAATTAAATTGGGACAAAATGAAAAACGTATACAAAACACCTAAAGTAATTGGGAAATTAATGGATATTGAAGAAACTGTGAAAGAAAATAAAATGCCACCAAAAAAATTTCTTTCCAAATATCCTGATAAAAATTTAAGTACTAAAAACAAAGAAAAGCTACAAAAATGGGCCAAAGATATGGCTACAAAACTTGCCGAATAAAATAAGAAGCTACACATGATAAAGAAAATAATTGTGGCAATTATCTTGGTAATTATAATCATTCCCCAACTTATTCCTGTTGACAGGCCGGAAAATAATGATGATAAAACTAATGACCTGATTGCCAATAATAAAATTCCTGATACTATAGCCAGTCTGCTTAAAAGCTCTTGTTACGACTGTCATTCGAACCAAACTATTTATCCATGGTATGCTAATATAGCACCAATCTCGTGGCTTGTTGTACGTGATGTAAAATTGGGTAGGGAAGAATTAAATTTTTCAGATTGGGAAACTTTAAGTAAAATGTATAAGGCAAAACAGCTTAATAACCTTTCAGAAGAAGTTGAAGAGGGTAAGATGCCAATGCCCATTTATCTTATAACCCATGGAGATGCGAAATTGAGCGAACAGAAAAAAGCTGCCCTGGTTAATTGGTCTGAAACATTTGCTGAAGAATTATTTGATTAGCGTATGCTTGAAAAAAAACTTAAAAAAAATTATTTCCTGATTGTTACCCCGGCAATTCTGCTCATTTTTGTATTTTTTTTATTGGAAAAAAATGATGTTGTGTTGAACTTTCCTTTAGGAGGAAAAGTATTAAGTACCGTAATTATTATTCTTTCAGCTTCAACTTCAACCATTTTACCAATTTGGTATAAACTTCTATTAATCAAAAAATTGAGAGACAAAAAACAGGTCAGTTTTGAAGATTTTTCAAGTTTACAGAATAGAGTAACAATTACAGCAGCCTTTACGATTTATTGGGTATTTCCGGCATATATGTACCAGGTTCCGGAAATACCATTGCTACTTATTTCATTTTTTGCCATTTATGCCTTATACTATTATTACCCCTCAAAAAGCAGAATTGAAATGGAAAAGAAAACATTCAGGATCCCTTAAGTGGAAATTTTAATTATAGCCATTTGTAATAAATGATTATCAAAATATTCAAATATTTCAGGAATTTATGGACCACATTTGATACCATTAACCGTAACAAAGCAGTTGAATATCATGAATGGGAGGAAAAGGAATTAAGAAACACTTTTGCATTACTAGTTGCAGGATCTTTTATTGGAATACCTTCCCCACCCGCTCATATAACATTGGAACTTTTACCCATTATGGAGACTGAATTAAAAATTATGTTTGAAAGGATGGATGCATCCATTGACCCGATTGGTGAAATGTTTTCGATGTTGGATGTGGGGTGAAGTACTTCGACCTCGCTCAGTAACCAATTTGGAAATGTGAAAATGTGAAGATTTGGAAATTAAATGAACCAATGACTAATAAACCAATGACTAATTCATCGTGGAACAAAAAATAATCTTCTTTATAGGAAAAGGTGGTGTTGGGAAGTCAACAGTTTCAGCATTAACCAGTTTGAATCA
>JBDLJL010000286.1:0-4875 GCA_039714415.1 Bacteroidota bacterium | reverse complement strand
GTTCTATTGCTATTTTTTCAGTATTTAAAGCCCATATCAGTTTATGTGAATTTGATAACTCTTCCTCTGCTGCTTCAATAGACCAGTTGATAAACTTGTCTATTTGTGAGCTTAAACTGATTTTAAGTTAATATTCAGAATAATGACAAATAAAATGCTCTCTGTCCAGTTGTTGATTATCAACTTGACAATAACGCCAAATCATCAGATAACCACTATTTTCTGTACCACATCCACACTTGACAACATAGATAAACACAGCTATTATTGGCTCTCATGAAACTCATAAAGGCAATGACATGACGGGTTATTTCGGCTCCAAAGCAGCATCGGGATTGTATCAAAATATTATCGCCATGATGCCACCACATGACACTTTTATAGAAACTCATTTGGGCGGTGGGGTTGTTATGCAAAAGAAGCCACCGAGTCAGAACAATATTGCCATAGATATCGATCCTGAACCACTGAAGGCATTTACCTGTGATTATTGTGTGCAAAAAATCAACACATGTGCCCACGACTACTTGAGTGAATATGACTATACCGGCTCAGAATGTGTTATTGTGATCCACCTTACCTGATAGAAACACGCACATCAAAACGTCGCTATCACTATGAGTACACCAGGCAAGATCATATAAACTTACTTGATCTACTCAGGTCTCTGCCTTGTCATATTATCCTTTCTGGTTACCCTTCCGCTTTATATGACGATAAATTGGAGGGCTGGAATAGTATGGAATTACAGGCGATGACCTGGGGTGGCCCACGAACTGAAAAGCTCTGGTACAACTATGATATCGATCGTGTCAACTGGATCGCTTATGCAGGTAAAAATTTTACCGATCGCCAACGCATAAAGCGTAAAGCTGAACGCTGGGCAAAGAATTACCAGGCACTTCCTAAAGCAGAACGACTCACTCTGTTAGCGGCGATCATGGCGGTAGAAGCGAAGCAAACGAATTAACAAAATGGAGACTTTTGCCGTAAAATACCACGGACAAACCCCATTGGGCAGGCTGGATAAGTTACCCAAAAACAAGCTGATTGAAATCCTGTATGAACAGTGGAAAACTGAGGAAATTATACGCCTTGAGCTTGAAGAAAAAGACAAACAGATAGCTGAATTAAAGGAACAACTCATCCAGCTAAGCAATAAGATGGATAAAGAAAAAGATGAGCAAACAATCAGGGACATTAACAAACACGCCAACGAACCAACCTCAAAAAAACCGGAATGGGATAAAGACGGCAATCCAAAACCAAAAAAAAGACGCAAAAAGAAGAGTAAGCGGAAAAAAAGAAATGGTTGCGGTAACGTGGTAAAATTGAATACCACACCCGATAAAACACATTTAACTCCCCTTGATTGTTGCCCGGACTGCGGTAATAAACTGGATAAAAAAGAAGGCAGAGCAGACAGTGGACGTATCATAGAAGACATCCCACCTCCCGCAGAGAAAACGATGATATTTAAAGAGGTCACTGAATCCAAATGGTGCGAGCAATGTAAGACAATGGTTTCTTCAACGGCTGAGCGGGCATTACCAGGTTCTGACATTGGCCTCAATACAATGATAGAAATGGCTTATTTGTGGGTGATGTGTGCTCTGTCTTTTCCAAAAATCAGGGCTTTTTTTATCGATTTCAAAACACTGAAGCTATCCACTTCAGGTATTTCAAAAATCATGATACGGTTAAGCAACATCATGCAACCCGTTTATGAAGAAATATTAAACGATGTCAAACAGGGAGCAAAAATATATGCTGATGAAACTGGATGGCGAGTCAAAGGTAAACTCTGGTGGCTATGGATATTCGCCAATGAACGAAGTGCCTATTATTGGGCGGACAAAAAACGAGGGGCGGCGGTTGTTGAAAAACTTCTGGGTGAACTCTTTCTCGGCATTTTGATTGTGGACGGTTGGCATGCTTATACGAAAATTATTTGTGATCGGCAAACCTGCATGGCACATATATTCCGTAAAATACGAAAATTCATTGAGGCATATCCTCAATATCGCTCCATTATGACATTCTATCTGAAATTACGAAAAATCATCAGGGATGGTGAAAAGTTGCAGGCAACTCGCAAAAACTTAAGTGAATTGGTTTTCCATCGACGCTTAAAGGCACTTGAGCAGAGACTTGACGAATTACTTAAATGGAAAAATCCCAATGACACACTAAAGGAAGTGATCAAAAAGGTTCATCGTCAGAAGGAACATATACTGATCTTCATCAAACATGATGGTGCACCACACCATAACAACTACGGTGAATACATTATCAAAAAAGGCGTTGTGAAACGTAAGATGTCAGGTGGCAGTATGTCTGCTGAGGGAGTCAAAGCCTATGCCTGTATTCAATCGATTGCCATGACGTGTCAGTTAAGAGATATTTCCTTCCACCGCTTCCTCAAAGCGAGCCTGATTTGTTATATTCACACGGGAAAGCCAATGTTGCTGGCTGAATTTGAGTGTGGTTTGCAAAATCAGAAAATAGCCGCTTGAAATCAGTTTAAGCTCACGTTTTTCCTGATTACCCACAAAGTTCCGCTATGATATCAGAGATACATTACCCTTTTTCTTTTTTTGCTTTATTAATACGAATTGTTAACTATGTATCATTATGCTACAATAATTATTGTTAAAATAATGTGAGGATGTAAACAATGGCAAAAGCAGCATCACCAGTGCGTTTACAAGATGATCTAATGAAATCAGCAAAACTAGCTGGAGAATTTTTTCATCGTAGTGCAGCGGAACAAGTAGAATATTGGGCAGATATTGGACGCAGTGTATCAAAAATGATTGATCCTGATAAGTTAATTTCTATTAGATCTGGGCTTTCTCGAATCAATGTCGAACCTATTGTTGTTAAACCAGTTACCCCAGATCATGTCTTTCGTAATCTTGAAATAATGAGAGAGAGTGGCACATTAGCACAGCAAGTGACAACTAATTCCTTTAAATACCAGGCATCACTTTCCCATCCTGGATATCTTGAGAGAATTGAAAATGGGACAATCACCATCGGACAATTTAAGAATGGCGAATTTGTTAGCGAGCCTTCAGTTCAAAAGAAGTAAACGATGAATTCCAAGCAATTATGGTTATTAGCTGGGGGAAATGGTGCAGGAAAAAGTACATTTTACCGTACACAATTAGAACCATTAGGATTCCCTTTCGTTAATGCTGATATACTAGCAAAAGAGCTTTATCCTGACTCACCAGAGCAGCATAGCTATGATGCTGCAATTATTGCAGAGCAAATAAGAAAAGATTTGTTAGAGCAAGGCAATAGCTTTTGTTTTGAAACGGTCTTTTCTCATCATTCAAAAATTGATTTTGTAGCTCAAGCAAAAACATCAGGCTATGAAATTGTTCTTGTTTTTATCCACTTAAATAACATTTCACTAAATCAAAGCCGTGTTAATCAACGAGTATCAGAGGGAGGTCATTCTGTACCGCCAGAAAAAGTTGAATCACGTATTCCACGGACTTTAGAAAATATAAGAAAAGTCATCCCTCTTTGTGATTCTGTTTTTATTCTTGATAACTCAAGAGCAGATAATCCATTTAAAAAATTAGTAACAATAAACAATGGAAAAATAAAAAAAGAGTCAGTAATTCCTTCATGGTGTGAATTAATCATCACTGATTTCTTATAAAAACCCCCTGTTATAGCGGAGCTTTATGAGTAATCAAGAAATATTATGTAGCGAGTGCTGTTGATATTTGTTATATAAAATAATTTAAATGGGTTTTCATAGCATTTTTAAAAATTAAAAACACTATGGAATAAGCTAAATTTGAGTTGAAAAAATATCAAATATGTATCATCTACAGACCGAGCTACTAAACATCAGTGAAAGTGCGAGTTTTGTGTTCAAAAATGCTTTTCAAGCATACAAACTCACTCGGCCTTATTCAAGTTACTTATAGATGGTTGGCCGGCACGGTCTGGTTTGCTACATAATAACTTTTTTGCAAAAACCAGATAAAAAATCTTGATTTGCGGATAAAATCGGATACACTTAGATAAATTCTCTAACAAATATTCTGATGAATCTAATAACACTCACAATTACCCAAGAGCTTTTAAAGATAATCGCTGAGCTAGATGCGTTTAATGCTTCCTGGGAAGTCAAAAGCAATCATAACCCTGAGTATTTAACTCATCTACGTCATGTTGCAACTATTGAAAGTATTGGCTCCAGTACTCGTATTGAGGGGGTTAAACTGACCGATAGTGAGATTGAATCCTTGCTTGGACAAGTCGGAAAGCAATCATTTAGCAGCCGAGATGAACAGGAAGTTATTGGTTATGCAGAAGTAATGGAAACAGTCTTTAATAATTTTCAGGATATTCAAATTTCTGAAAATTACATAAAACAACTGCACCGAGACCTGTTGAGATTGTCGGAAAAAGATCAACGACATATGGGTGAATATAAAAAGCATTCAAATAGTGTAGAAGCTTTTGATGTCTCAGGTAATAGCTTGGGTGTAGTATTTGAAACAACTTCAGCTTTTGATACGCCTGCACAAATGCAGGAATTGATCTACTGGACAAGAGAAACATTAGGGGATAAGAGCTATCATCCATTAATCGTTATAGTAGTTTTTAATGTGGTTTTTTTAGCTATCCACCCTTTCCAGGATGGAAATGGCCGTCTTTCACGTATCCTAGTGACATTATTAATGCTTAAAGCGGGCTATAGCTATATTCCCTATAGCTCTTTTGAAAGCATTATAGAAAAAAGTAAGGATGCTTATTATTTAGCATTACAAAGAACTCAGAAAACACTCAATAAAAATAAAACAGATTGGGAACCTTGGTTAAATTTCTTTTTTCGTTCACTTAAAA
>JBDLJL010000285.1:0-4876 GCA_039714415.1 Bacteroidota bacterium | reverse complement strand
TGCTATAAGTAAAATGACAACTAAAACGCCAAGAATTTTAAGTACTCGCTTCATGGGGAAATGAATTTTAGAATGAGAATACGAAGTTATAAGAAAATCGTTAGATAGCTTACATTAATCTATAAATGTTCTGTTAATTTAGTTATTCGATATTGTAAAGAAGACGATCAAATAAACGAAATTTAGCACCTTTGGTATAAAGACTTGTCTTTACCTAAAATTTTAGAGTGGAGGATTTTTTTGGTTTTGCTTATCGGTTAGTATATGGCAAGTAGGGCAATAGAAAGCAACACACTTTCAAGTTTGCACTGAGCCAAAACGTTGTATTTTGTTTTAATTTATTCATTCTTAAATTCCAATTTTATGATATTTCACTTGCGGGCAATCTAACAATTTGGCGGTGATTGTAAATAACACTAAACTATCGTGAAACTCCAATCGCCCTATTTGCTCTATAAAATGTTGTGTCTAGTTATTTTATTATTATTTCATCGGCAAAAATCATTGATTCGTATTTTGATCCTGCTTTGTGCCACTCTGGTAATTTACCATAATATTGAGCAACAACCTTCATGTATTTTGTTTTAAGATCACCCAAATCAGTCGTATATAATTGTTTCAAATTTCCTTTTTCTTCAGGTGGGATGGTGCTTTTTATTGTTCTATATAGCTGATAATCACCATCCAAATTACTCTTGATATAAATTTCAACTTGTTTTGGAAAAATGACCCATGATTCGGTGTTTTGAAAAAAACCCATTGAAAAGGAATGTAATACATCATTTGCTGAATAGGCAATTTCCAATTCAATATTTTGTCCTGAGTATCCCTGCCATTTTCCGCTTTTAAGATTGTCTTTTGTCCCTATTTGCCCATCTAATAACCCTTGTTCTCCACCACCGTCATAACTAGGGTGGTAGTTACTATAAGTCGAAGACAATTGATGTAATTTTCCTATTGCTTTATGATACAGAAGATCTTTATTTTGAATTGTTCCTGAGCTTTTCCCATCATATGATACGGCTTGAATTACTGCATCCTCCTTTAAATAGAATGGTGCTTTGAAAAGAGTAGATGATGAATTTACGGTATCCGCATTTATCGAAAAATAAATAGGATAGTCATTAAATACTGTACGAATACTTACTTTTCTTCCTTTTTCATTTACCTCATTTAAAGGCTCTATAAGTACATGATTTCCTATGCCTTCAAGACTTTTAATAAGTTTATCAAATTTTTCAATATTATGAGATAACCAATGAGGTCTATTCTCATTGTTCCATAAAAGAATATAGCTTGTTTTAAGTTTTTCTAATTCATTTACGAGTTCACCTTTTGTGGTTTCAAGTTCAATTTCGGTAATTGCTGTTTCCTCATATAAGTATTGATACAAAGCAATACGGAAAAGATTTTTTTTAATTGTAAATCGAGTTTGGTTAACTGAGTAAATCAGGTAATCCTGGGTTGTGCCGTTCCTTGTTGGCTTGTGTTTCAACTTTTCAAGTTGCAATCGAATAGCATCCAATTGATCTAGAATAATTTTATTTTTTTCTTTATTTCTCGTTCGAATATAGTCTAAATGAATTGGAAAAATACCTTCAAAAAAGCGTTCATTTTTTAAGACTTTCTTAATGTTAGATTGATGCAAAGAAGAGAATTCATGCATTAAGGCAGTAATGCTTTCATTGTTAAGCAAACCATAGAATTGTACGTCAAAAGCCTTATTAAACTGTTTGTATAGTTTCACTCTTTCTTCGTCAGAAGCTAATTCCGAAAGGTTAGCAGGAGCATTCCAACTGTTTTCTGCTCCCCAAGCAAAACCATGCCAGTTATAATTAAAAAAATTTAGGCCATCATCATCCCAACTTGTGTTCAAAACGCCTTTTGTATTAAATTTATATCCATCACGAATGAAATTATAGATATTAATTTCTGCATGTTTCAAATTTGGATAGCCATTAGACCAGCAGCTTACACCTGGGGCTACCCAAAAATTTAGTTGGCGTTTAATTATTGGTTCAATAGCATAATCAAAACTTTTGGCGGGATGATATCCCCACGCCATAACGGTCATGTCTTTTGGAAGGGCAGAAATGATTTCAGGATGACTGGTCGCAATATCACCCCACATAAGAATCTTTTTATTGTACTTTTTAAGAATTTTGTCCAAGCGGTTTATGTGATAGGCATAAATCCCCGGTATTCCAATCGAGTCAACCATCGCTTTGGATTTTCCCTCACCCAATCCAAAGGTTTCATCGCAATTAATATTAAAATACTCTCCTTTATATAAAGGTACCATTTCACTGTAAACATCCTCTAAAAACTCATAAGACTCTTCCATTGCAGGAGAAATGATGTGGTCGTTTTCCGCCAAATAGGTGTATTTTGGATTGGAAAGAGTTTTTTTCATGTGTCCAAAGGACTGATAGTTTCCAATAAGCGTAACATGGTATTTTTCAGCAAAAGCCGAAAGCTCCTCTAGATCAACTTTAGTGATCCCATCAACCGGAGCAATCGTTGGGTGTTGGTCCAATTTAAAAACGTGCTCTGTATAAAGCGTGAAATAATTCAGCTTAAAAGAGGACATGATTTCTATTTGTTTTTTGAGTGTAGCAAGAGTAGGAATTGGTCCACGACTAATATCATCTTGCCATGCTCTTATAGCTATATCGGGTTTGTCATAGATAACCATGCAAGGAATTTTTTTCTCTTTCCGGTAATTATTGAATAGTTGTCGAAGCGTTTGAATACCATAAAAAATGCCAGCATCTTCAAGCGCAAGTATCTCTATCTTCCTATTGTCAATATTCAAAATATAACCTTCATTACCCAGGTTATTTCCACTATTTAGATTGTTCTCTTCTATGGTTTTTTTTAGGGATAGTGAGTCTGTTTTCTTCAAATGAATAAAAAGGTGTTTCCCATCAATATTGGAAACATTAGTTATACTTCTTAGAAAATCGTTCAGTAGGTTTGAATTGTCTTCAGATGCATTACTATTTTTAACTCTTAATTTCTGATCTATGGAAAAATAATCACTTTTATGTACTACTTCTTTTGGAGCAGGAATTTGGTTTTGCCCATGAAGGAACATTGAAAGAAAAATTCCACAAATCACAAGAGACAGATTTATTGTTTTAGCTATCATTTTTTAATTAAACACAACGTTGAGATATGAGTCTGTTTTAATGATTTATATCGTATGATAAGCAAAGTACGATGAAAAAATTTTTAAAATCAAGTTTTTCGATTTTTTATTAGGCATAAAGAGACTTTAACAAAGTTAACTGTGAGGTTCTGTTTTTTTCTTAAGAACTTGTACCTTTGTGGCAAACAATTCAGTAATTATGTACGGAAAAATAAAAGATCATTTACAACAAGAATTAAAAGATATAACCCAAGCAGGTTTATATAAAAAAGAACGCATCATAACCAGTAGCCAAGATGCAGTTATAAAAATTAGCACAGGAGAAGAAGTCATAAACTTTTGTGCCAACAACTACTTAGGGCTTTCTAATAACAGAAAAATTGTTAAAGCAGCTCAAGATACAATGGACACCCATGGTTATGGTATGTCGTCTGTACGTTTTATCTGTGGCACACAAGATATTCATAAAGAATTAGAAGAAAAAATAGCCGATTTCTATCAAACAGAAGACACCATTTTATACGCAGCCGCTTTTGATGCCAATGGCGGTGTTTTTGAACCACTTTTAAGTGCTGAAGATGCTATTATTTCTGACAGTTTAAACCACGCTTCTATTATTGATGGCGTTCGTCTTTGTAAGGCAGCTCGTTATCGCTATGCTAACAATGATATGGCTGAACTTGAACAGCAACTGATAGAAGCCAATAAAAAAGAGCATCGTTTTAAAATTATTGTGACAGATGGTGTATTTTCAATGGACGGTGTCGTAGCACAATTAGATAAAATTTGTGATTTGGCCGATCAATATGATGCCTTAGTGATGGTTGATGAATGCCATGCTGCCGGTTTTATTGGAAAAACAGGTCGTGGCACTATAGAACTGAAAAATGTTATGGGGCGTGTTGATATCATCACAGGAACTTTAGGAAAAGCACTTGGTGGCGCCATGGGTGGCTATACCACAGGACGAAAAGAAATTGTTGAAATTTTACGTCAGCGTTCGCGTCCTTATTTGTTTTCAAATTCGTTGGCTCCGGCTATTGTAGGTGCATCTTTGAAAGTATTTGATATGCTATCTACAAGTACGGCATTGCGTGACAAATTGGAAGATAATACAGTCTACTTCAAGAAAGGAATGGAAGCAGCCGGTTTTGATATTGTAAAAGGTGACTCGGCTATTGTTCCCGTAATGCTTTATGACGCGAAATTGTCACAAGTAATGGCTGATAAGCTATTGGAAGAGGGTATTTATGTAATAGGATTCTATTTTCCGGTAGTTCCGAAAGAAAAAGCACGTATCAGAGTTCAATTATCAGCGGCTCATGAAAAAGAACATTTAGACAAAGCTATTGCTGCATTTATTAAAGTTGGAAAAGAATTAAAAGTGATCTAATAATTTTTTAAAGGAAATATTAATAACTAAAACTAAGAAAAAATGAAGAATCTGATTTTATTTTCATTTGCGTTAATCCTATTGACGTCTTGTGAAACCAAAAAGAAAGAAGTAAAAAAAGATGGGGCAGAAGATAAACCTGCTTTAACGGAACTACAAACTCAGGCTAAAGGTCTTTTTGGAGAATTGCCACTGATAGCAGAAAATGAAGCAAACCCGGTTACTGATGAAAAAGTAGCCTTAGGAAAGGCACTTTATTTTGATACGATTTTGTCAAAAAACGGGACACAAAGTTGTAATTCATGCCATAATTTAGACACGTATGGGGTTGA
>JBDLJL010000284.1:0-4916 GCA_039714415.1 Bacteroidota bacterium | reverse complement strand
TCCGGTTTATTATTGGTTAAGAAATCAATCACAATTTTTGAAGGAATTGTAGGGATGTCATTAAATTCCGATTCCAACGTATTATCAGCGTCCCACTCATCTTTAGATTTGTTTGGTTTCGATAATGTTACAACAAATGTATTAATGCCAGATTTTGCCAAAATTTCTCCCGGAAGTGTTATTATCGCAGCTTCATAAAAAGCCAGGTTGCCTTTCCACTTATAAGTTTCTTTCTTAAAACCAACAGTTTTGTATGTAATAATTAAAGTTCTGAGATTCTCTTTTCCCAAATTACGAATTTTAATCATAGGACTAAAGCCTGTTGGATTAAAACGATTGTAATTATCTACTTTATTAGGTGCAATAATTTCTTCAATGGCTACATCATTGGTATGGGTTGGCTCAGAAAACTGAAAAAAGTAAGATGTAATCTGTTCCCTGGGCTGTTTAATATTATTTGCCGTAAACGGTTCCATTTTCAAGTCGATAGTATGCTTTGGCTGAGTAAGAGGTATATCGATAATATCCGGCACTTGCAAGTCTCCCGGACACCAGTAAGCACGATCATAAATCCAGGTACCACCTTGTGGATATAGTGGGTTATTGCCACAATCTTTCCACATATCACGGTGGTCAATGACCTTACCATCAAATATTAATTCGCGCCATCGACTGCAAAATTCACTACATCCACTTGGGCGATCCATACCATGACCGGTGTGTTGAATTCTAAAACGACCAAACGAACTACCTTTTTTTCTTTTAATTTTTTTAGGGCTTAAGCTTTTTTCAATATCATTTTCCGGATTTCCATATTGAAAATTACCATCCCACATTTTTTCAACTGAAATAAATTTGGCAATAGTAGGACCAAAATCAATTTTAAAATCAATAGTTAAATCCCAGCCCAAATCAGGTGATTCGTAACCGGTATGAATATATTCAATCTCCACACTGTCACGCATAAAAGTTTTAAAATCGGTAACATCAACCTTCCATGTATAGCTCCAACCTTTTTTAAAATTACTTCCATAAGGTGTTAGCATCCTTCCAATTTCAAAGTTAATGCTCTTGCCTTTCATACCACCTTTTCTGAGGATATTAATACGATCCATGTAGTCCCAATGGGCAATTGCCCTGTCTTCAGGATAAGCCAATGTCACATTCATGGTAATTCGTCTGATTTCTTTATTTCCAGCAGGGAAAACAGCCCATTTTTTAAAACTGTTGGCTCCTTTTTTTGGGTTGGTAACAATGGTCACCTTATCATGCGAAATAACATTTATGCTATTGCTTTGTGAAATTGCCGAGTTAATTAAAATTAAACTCATTAAAGATGCAAAAAAACACTTCATAATATTTATTTTATTGATTTACCAAAAGATTATATAAATAGCTGATAATATAACAATTATAATGATCGATAATAAATTAAATACTTTGTCAGTACGGAATATTTTTCGTGAGATATCCAATCCTTTATTTTCAATTTGTTTTTTCCCAAGTAAGGAAATTATCACAATTATTACTGAAATAATCAGGAATGAAACCATCATTTGGTCAAGAAAAGGCATATCAGGGGTTACAAATTTTAAAACCGCTGAAACAGGTATAGAAATAATTGTCCCCCATAAGGCTGCCGTTGAACTGGTCTTTTTCCAAAATAGCCCCAACACAAAAATCGCTGTAACACCCGGACTAATCATCCCTGTGTATTCCTGAATAAATTGAAAAGCCTGATCGATACTTCCAAGTAGGGGTGCTACAATTACGGCAATTGCCATGGCCACCACTCCTGAAATCCTGCCAACTGCCACCAGGCGTTTTTCAGATGCATTTTTATTGAAATAAGCTTTGTACAAATCCATTGTAAAAATGGTGGAAGTGCTGTTTATAATTGCACTGAAAGAGGAAACGATGGCGGCAATCAAAGCGGCAAAAATTAAGCCTTTAATACCAGCCGGCACAATATTTTCAAGTATCCAGGGATATGCTTCGTCAGCTTTCCCAATATCAGCAGACAGTGCAAAAGCAGCTATTCCAGGGATTACCACTACAAAGGGAAGTATTAATTTTAGATAGCCGGCAAAAACCATCCCCTTTTGTGCTTCTTTTAAACTTTTAGCCCCAAATGCTTTTTGAATAATGTATTGATTGGCTCCGAAATAATAAATACCAGCAATCCATATCCCACCAAAAATTGCCCTTATGCCGGGTAAATAGGTAAAATTCGGGTCAGACTTTTTAATGATCATGTGGAACTTTTCGGGTATTTCGGCAAACATCGTTTTAAAACCCTCAATCAAACCCATATCCCCACCTACATGGTTCACTGCAAACCAGGTAGTAATCAATCCACCAACCAGCAAGAAAAACACCTGGATGATATCGGTACTTGCAATAGCTTTCAAACCATTAACAATTGTATACAGTAGAGAAAATACTGCTAATCCAATTATGCCATATATCAACTCAATTCCAAATATAGCTTTTAATGCAAGGGCTCCTAAATAAAGAATAGAAGTAAGATTAACAAAAACAAACAAGCTAATCCAGAAGATAGCGAGAATGGTTTTTATTCGGTTATCGTACCTGAGTGCCAGGAATTGGGGCATTGTAAATATCTGTTTCTCTATAAATACGGGTAAAAAATATTTGGCCACAACTATTAAAATTAAAGCTGCAATCCATTCATAAGTAGCAATACCCAAGCCAATGGCAAAACCTGAACCCGACATACCAATAAATTGTTCGGCTGAAATATTCGCAGCAATAATAGAACTTCCTACTAAAAACCAGGGAAGTGATTTATTTGCAAAAAAGTAATCAGAACTACTTTGCTCTTTACTTTTTGAGCGTGCCAACCAATTTCCTACCCCAATGATTACTATTCCGTAAACAATAAAAATGATTATATCTAAATTTCCCATTATTTTCTTTTTTGTTGAAAAGTTTCTACCCCTTTAATTATGGAAGTTAAATTTTCCCATGGTACTTCCGGTTCTACAATGTGTGTAGGGCCAATTACCAACCCACCTTTTTCTCCAGATTTCACCAATCTTGAAAGCGTTGTTTTAAAGACTTCTTCTTTAGTCCCAAAAGGTAATAACTCCTGAGTTCCAAGTGTTCCCCAAAACGATAGTCTATCGCCAAATTTATCATGCACTTCATCAAAACTCATACACTCAGGTTGAACAGGGTTTAGAATATCCACGCCGATTTCTATCAACTGATCGATAAATGGTATCACATACCCACAAGAATGATAAAATATTAAAATATCAGGATTCACCCGCTTTGCAGCCTCAATTACTTTTACTAACCTTGGTTTTAACCATGTTTCCCATAATTCAACGTCAATTAGGATTGAATTTTGCGCACCTATATCATCACCAAGCGATAATATATCAACACCTGCTTTGGCATATGTTGTAGCCTTTGAAACGGCAAATGCAGTAATTTTATCCAATAATGCGGTAGCTTTTTCATCCTCCATCATCATATCAATCATAAGCTCTTCCATAGAACGCAAATACCACGAAGCTTCCCAAACTGTCATTTGCATAAATGCAAGTGATGCCAAGCCTTTTGAGTGAAAACCATCCACAGTTTTCTGTGTTTTAAGTAGCTCACCATCTGCCACAGACGGGTATGGATAATCAAGAATTTCATTTAAATCGGCACCTTTTAAAGGATGGTGCATCCTTGTCATATGAAACGCAGCTTCCGAGCCTTTTGAATGCCCTATTCCATATTCGTCAAACACAGTGCTATCCGGCAGTATCTCCCTTTTAAAGTGGTCAGGGGCAAAAGTGTAATTCCGCTGTGCCTCCATTTCAAATGGGCGGTGGGACATTCCAAAATAACTTTCGTAATCATCATGGCCAAACCTCTTTTTAAAATCGGCAATTTGCGATTCACATAAAACAAAATCAACAGGGACACTTTCCATCCCCTCTCTTCTTAAAACTTTTAAAATATTTTCTCTTGGAGTCATAATCTTAATACTAATTGTTTATTCATAAAGTCCCCCTTCCGCATTACTCATGCCTTAAAAAATCAATCATTTACAATATTATTGCACAGCAATCTCATCTACAAACAACCATGCAGGCAAGTTTTCACCAACGTGACCTTTGGGACAAAACCCGATATTTTCAGCTATTATTTTCAAATATTTGAAGCTTTTACCTTTTAATTCAGCTTTATATTGAAGACGTATTGTACCTTCTTCAGAAATTAGTTCTATTTCCTTGGGGGCTTCTAATAATTCAAAGTCCTTGTTATTATCAGAAATAAGGAATGCTACTTTTTGAGGCCTGAATATCCAGGCACCAACATTTTCAATAGAGAATAGATTAACTGTTTCAGCATTTTCTGAACCTTGGTACTCAAGCACTATTTCCATGTTTTTTTCTTCGTAACCTACGTATCCGGAATACTCACCAGCTGTATGTTTTGTTATCTTCTTTATAAAACCATCTGTAAGTGGATAATCGCCAGTCCCTTTGTATTTATCGGAATAAGAAGTAATATATTTAATGGGGGCTTTTAAAGCCAGGTTTTTAACTTCTTCTTTCTGATTTGCAATATATTCCTCCAAATATGATTTAGGATTTGGTTCTTTGTATTTTACTTGCAGTTCTTTTAATTTATTTTTCAGATTGATAACAAGCTCAGCATATTCAGCATTATCATATACATTATTCATCTCGTGAGGATCTTTTTGCAAGTCATATAATTCCCAATAATCTTCATCATAGTAAAAATGTATCAGTTTGTAGTTATTGGTACGCACACCATAGTGCCTATAAACATTATGTTGAGAAGGATGCTCATAATAATGGTAATACATAGCATCTCTCCAATCATTAGTTGTGTTTCCGGCAAGAACTTCCCGCAAAGATTCTCCCTGG
>JBDLJL010000283.1:0-4924 GCA_039714415.1 Bacteroidota bacterium | reverse complement strand
AATAAAATCAGGATCAGAATAGCCCCATACCTTAGCGTAATCACTTTTCACTGGCTCCCCATTGGACATATGAATAAGATTTCCATCATTATCAGTTAACCAGTATCTATCAGTATAGTTATCTACACGACCACCCTCTTTTGTCCAAAGATTATCAGCTGAATATACAGGATCAAGCTTGGCATAATAACGATGAGAGTTTGACCAGTTTGCACCGACTGTATATGAAAAATCGTTCTTTTTCACCAAAACAGCTTCAAGCGAAACTTCCAAACCACGACGTACAGTCTCTTCTTCTGTATTAATTAAGGTACTTGTAAACCCTGACGCATTTGAAATTGCTGCACTAGCTTGTTGGTTATAATATAGTTTATTATAGTAGGCAATATCAAGCTTAAACCTTTTCTGGAAATAAGCACTTGTCCCTACTTCAACAGTGCGTGTTGCCTGTGCAAAAACATTTCCTCCCACCATCTCATTGGGGTAATCACCATAAAGTAGCCCATTCCAATTTGCTTGTCCGGTGACATAAGCCTGGTTGTTGTCGTATATTCCTATTGGTGATTTGGCCAATGTCCACGAGGACCTGACTTTCCACATATCCATCCATGCTGGTTTATTAAAAAACTCGCTAAGTATTATACTTGTTCCTACAGAAGGGTAAAAGAATGAACGGGTATCTTTCGATTGAGTAGAACTCCAGTCATTTCTAGCTGTTGCATCAACATAGATCGCGCTTTTATACGAAAGTGATAGTTTACCGAAAACACTATTTACTTGTCTTCTGTAAACAGAAGAACTTACATACGGTGCGTCTACCGAGTTATTCAATGAATAATAGCCTGGAATAGCCAATCCGTTTTGGGTTGAACTTTCCAAAGATTTGTCGTTATAACGGTAAAGATTCCCACCTGCCAATGCATCAATTCCAATATTTTTGATTGTCTTATTGAACATGAAAATCAAATCACTGTTGATACTGAATCCTGTACCGACGGCATTTGAATAAACTCCATTCTGATCAAAACCTCCACGCCCACTGTTTACATTAACGGGATTCCTGATTGTATATTCATTGCTGTACATATCAAATCCGTTTCGGAATATAATTTTAGCACCTGGGAACAAACTATATGTCATAGTTGAGCTTGCATTCATTTTATTCTTCCATTGACCCTTTAATTTTTCATAAGCTATTAAATATGGATTATCATACCAGCCATCGTACATCCAATTTTGTTGCTCATTTTCAATTACCCAGTAATCACGATACTGTAATAAGTCATAATCAGGACCGGTCCACATTAAAATCTGGTAAATGTAACCTTGATCCCCATATCCACTCCCTGTGGTTTGTGGAGCCATTGACCGATTGTAACCCATATGAGATTCTACGAGAAATTTATCACCTAGTTTCATTTCTCCACCAAGCGTAAAGTTTGTTGTATTCAGCACCGTGTTAGGATACTGTCCTTTGTTGTAAATATGATTTAAAGAAAAACGGATGCTTCCGTTTTCTCCTGATTGGGAAATATTGATATTATCATTTGAAATTATACTTGTTTCGAGAAAATTTCGGAAATTATTTTTCCCACTTGACACCAAGGGCATATCTTGCATCGATTTAGATATAGGATCCCATTGTAATGCAGTCTCACCAATATCCAATTTTGGCCCCCAAACATAATCATTGGTGATTTCTCCGTTAATACCATGTCCATATGAGCTTTGAACCTCTGGGATGGCCAAAAATCCGGATGCAATCATATTGTTACTGTTAACCTGAACTGTGAGTCCCTGACTCTCTTTTCCATTTTTTGTAGTAATAATAATGGCACCACTTCCTCCTCTATATCCATATAAGGCAGACGCTGCTCCACCTTTTAATATATCAATAGATTGAATGTTGTCAGCCGCAATATCATTAAGAGTCGTGCTTGTATAGGGAACACCATCAATCACCAAAAGAGGAGTTTCTCCACGTAAAGAAATAATGGGAGCTTCATTGAACTCGGTACTATTTTTAATCATCAAACCTGATACTTGACCCGTCAATGATGTTGCTACGTATGTACCTTTTGTTTTTTGAAGTTCATCTCCATCAACTTTTTGCACAGAATATCCCAGTGCTTTCTCCTGACGTTTAATACCAAGTGCTGTAACAATAACTTCATCTACAGCTGTTATAACCTCAACCATGGTAATGTCAATAACCGTCTGGCTTCCAACTACAACTTCTTGTTCTTTCATTCCCATAAATGAAAATACCAAAACGCTTTCTTCAGAATCGACTGAAATTACATACTCGCCATCGATATTGGTAACTGTACCGTTTGATGTTCCTTTTACCACTACTGCAACACCCGGCAACGGCATCCCGCTTTCATCGATGATTTTACCGGAAACAGACTGTTGCTGTTCCATTCCAAAAATTTTAGCAAAATTCATTTTCTCAGGTGCCAATAGGATAAGGTCGTTGTCAAGAACTTTAAAACCCACTCCTTCATCCCTGAATATTGCAGTTAAAATTTCCTCAACTGTATTTTCTTCAGCATTTATACTGATCACTTTCTCAGCATCAATCTGTTCGCGCTGATAAAAAAACCGGAAGTTGCTGTTTCCTTCAATTTCACGCAATACTTCAGCTACTTGTTTTTGTTTGATTTCAAACGAAAATTTTGAAGCCTGTGAATATACTGAGGCTGATACTTGCATTACACCTATTAAAAGGCCTATTAAAGTTAGTCTCATTTTTAACAATAGTTTTCGCTTCCCTCCAATACTATGGATAAAAGCCGTTAAGCATTTTTTCATAAATTTGTAGTTTAAAGTGTTAATAATAATTATGGGTGTGACAGCACCCTTTTTAACTCACTTGGGCCGGTTCGATGTGACAGCATCGCCGGCTTTTTCATTTTATTGGTTTCATATCATAGGCAAATAGATTTATTAAATTGGTTAGTTTTTTATAATTTGTATCTTTTGTCCCTCTATTTTATACTCTATTGGCAGGGTCTGTTTTAAAATATCCATCATTTCCAGAATAGTTTCGTTCTTTATAGTCCCATCATAGTGAAAATCCAGAATTGAAGAATCGGCGACTTCAATATCAACCCCGTATTTACGTTCCATAAGCGTCACTAATTCTCCTAATCTTAAATTAATAAATATCAGTTTATTATCTTTCCACGAGGTGTATGTTTTTGGTTTAACCTTTTTTAATTCTATAGAATTTTGGGTTTTATTATAAACCAACTGTTCACCGGATTTTAACACCTGACTTTTTTGTAACCTGATTTTTTTTGATGAAGTAATTTGTACACTACCTTTTTCAAGTGTTGTGGCAACCTCATTGTCTTCAGGATAAGCTTTTACGTTAAATTCTGTGCCCAATACCTGAACATTATAATATGAGGTATGTACAACAAATGGTCTTTGTTTGTTTTTAGTTACCTGAAACCAAGCCTCCCCTTTTAGAAAAACTTCACGTTTACCTTCAACTCCATCTATAGTATATTTGATCTCAGAACCTGAATTCAGATATACCATCGTGTTATCGGGTAATAACATTTGACTAATCGACCCTTTAGGCGCAATCGAAGTATAATATACCGGTTCTGATGTTTTTAATGTATTGATAAAAAATCCCAAAAGAAGGCCCACCACAAGAACGGCTGCAACCTTCGATATTTTCACAATTAAAGAATTTACGTATGGTTTTTTAAGTACATTTTCTTCAAGATTTATTTTATGATGAATCTGATTTAAAAGCCCTGAAAGCTCCTCCTGTCCGGGACTATTGATATTATTAAGCTTGTCACTATTCCATACATCATATAGCACAGATCGTAATTTAAGATTGTGATAAGGATCTCCAAACAAAACAATGGCTTGCCCAAGCTCTTCATTATTAGAAGTTCCTAAAACATATTTTGTTGCAATATCAACAATTTCCTTTCCTTTTTTACTCATATTTGCTACAAAAATTCATATATTTTTTTCTATTTCCATAAACAACTATGTTCAGCTAATATTTTGTGACTCCCCCTCTTTTCTATAAAAAGGGGGAGTTTATTAAACCAAAACAAATCTATGAAAAAATCATTTATATGTGCTATTATATATAATACGGATTTAATTGGGTTACCCCCCAAAAAAATAAAAAATTTTGTGAAATAAATTTATTTATAATGGAAAAAGCGACAAGAATAAAATTATCGGCAGGGTATCTTTCCCGAGCCGTGATCTAAGGTGTTTTAACGCGAGGGTTATCTGATTTTCAACAGTTTTCACTGAAATGCCAAGACGAACTGCAATTTCTTTGTGTGACAATCCAATTTCACGACTTAAAGTATAAACCTGCTTTCTTTTGGCAGGAAGTTCATCAACAGCTATCCTTATTTGCTTGACTATAGTTTCATAGTCAAGCTCACTTTTTAAACTGAAACTATCTGATTCAAAATAATTCACTAAAAACTCACGGTACTTTTTATCTTTTACACGTGAGCGCAAAAGGTCAATTACTAAATGATATGAGATGGAGAATAAAAATGACTTAAATGATTTTGAAGAGTTAATTTCGTCTCTTTTTTTCCATATCCTTAAAAAAACTTCCTGAATTATATCTTTTGCATCTTCATCGTTTTTCAGTAATGAATAAGAAAACCGGTAAAGTTCTTTACTGTATTTATGAAATAATATATCAAATGCTTTTACTTCATTTGATTGAAGTTGCATGACAAGTTGTTTATCATCTTTATTAAAAGCACTCATAAATAAAATTTGTAATGCAAAGGAAATAAAAAAATTTTTATTTCCTTTGCATTACAAATAATTTCTCTCAATCTTAAAAAATTTTAGTAACCTTATATTTTTCTCCTTTCCTTTTTATTTATTAATACTAATCAAGAAAAGTCGTTGAATA
>JBDLJL010000282.1:0-4931 GCA_039714415.1 Bacteroidota bacterium | reverse complement strand
TCGTCCACCACCACCGGTGCTGGTACCACAGGTAACAAATTAATGCTCTATGGATCCCTTCATCTATTAATGAATCAGATAGATAAAATGAATAAACTGTATTCAAATGAATGGTCACAACTGGGAAACTACTTTTACCCGACACTCAAACTCATAGAAAAAACTAGAATTAATAGTAAATATAAACGAAAATACGATAAACCTAAGACGCCTTACCAAAGATTAATTGAATCTGATGCAATTAGTGATGAAATAAAGTCAACGCTAAATGCTCAATATAAAATACTTGATCCATTTAAACTAAAGGCTTCTGTAGAACGAAAATTAAAAGCTATTTTTAAGTTGGTTACAGTGACACAAAATGTGCGACTGCGATTATAGTTTTCGGTTACCTTTTAATATGACGCAATGCGTTTAACGTTCGTTTAAGGGTGGTGCAATACAACCTGATATATCCTTTAGTCATGGAAGATAAAAATATCTTCAAAATACATAAAACCAAATAAGGATAATAATTAGACCACTTCACTTCGTCACAAGCTCATTATTGGTTATTATGTATTATCACTAGGGTTAATCCCTACAACAATCCTGAATGGTTTTTGATAAAATAGTACTCCTCAAAACAACAATAAAGAGATCACTTTGGAAGAATTATTAAAAAACGATGAATTTGTCCAATACATTGTAAATGAATCAGAACTCACTAAAAGTAACAAATTTCAAAAAAACATCCGCAAATTCAATGGTTGAAAAAAACATTCCTATCGAATAAATTTCTCTCAAGTTTTTTGTTTGCCCCGTTAAAGAATCAGAGTTCAGCTCAAACTATCTGACGACTTTAGTGATGTTTTTAGTTAATAATTCTGAGATAATTTTAAGAAAAGCACAATAAACTGAACTTTATTGTGCTTTATTGAACCACCTAACCCTCACTTCAACAATTCAAATCAGGCAGTCATATCTTATGGAAAATACGATTCAATTTCAAGAAATACTGGGTGTTGATAAAAAAAATCCATTTTTTACCCTTTGTAAAGATCCCGAGCAACCTGATAAGTTACTGGTCTTTTTTGGCTTGTCATTATTAGAAGTCATTGATGATACGTCAGACAGTCCGTCACTCAAGTTGTTACTTGCCCGCTTATATAATAGTGGTGTTAAAGCACAATCCATTTTAGATTCATTTTCTGTTGCCTATACCTCTTTACGTCGTTGGGGGGCAGCATTAAAATCGGGAGATAGTGAAAAAATAATTTCAATATTAGCAGGACGCCAGCATCCTCGAAAGTTAACGCCTGAAATCATCAACTTTTCCAGAGCCCGTTTTTTTTCTATTTATCCCGATAATCATTATTCCTATAGCAAAGTTATACGTCAGGAAATTTTAGAGGTGTTTGGGATAACGGTTAGTGGCGAAAGTTTACGAACGTATTTTTCACAATGGAAGGATTGCCTCAACACGAAAATGGATAGTTCATTATCATCCAATGAAGAACCACCACAAAACAGACAAGAGCAAAACGAACAATTTATTGACGCTCCCCTGAGTTTAGCCAGTCGTGATAATGTCAACACAGCAGTTGCCTGTATTGAAGAGCAAGCAAATAATAACCACCGTTCTGGGGATAGAAGTCATGAGATGGCTTTAAATAGCAATTTGCCAGAGCACAATCGCAACCATGTGGTTGATTTTAGATCACCACCGACAACCGCCAATGCGGGATATCAGTTTTGTCACCATGCGGGAGTCTTACTATTTAGTCATCTCTTTAATCAACTCGCCAATAACATCACCGTAAACGAACCACTCATTAAACAATGGTTAGCTGCCATCTTATTGGGCGCTATTAATATTGAACAAACAAAGTTACTGAATTATCCTTCACTCGGTTATTTTTTAGGTCAGGTATTAGCTAATAGGCATGAACAGAGGCAACAGCTAACAGAAATTGCCAAAACTACCGGTCAGGATGAACTGTTACGATACAATGGGGAACTTGTTTGTATTAAGCAATGTAGTGATTTTCATTATGATCCACATAGTAAACACTATACGGGGCAAAATAAATTACTCAAGGGCTGGTGTAGCCGCTTAAGGTTTGCCGAAAAGGTCGTGCATATGGATTTCATCCATACGCCAACAGGTCAGCCTGTCTACCTTTCCCATGATGATAACTATCTAGATCTTAGGGAGCGTTTTTTTGATGTGGTTAAAAAATTTAGAAACTTGTTTTCTTTTGCACCACACAAACCGTTAACCTTTGTGCTGGATAGGGGAATATATGGTATCGATACCTTTAATAAATTTATCAATGACAAGGCTGAAAATTACTTTATCACCTGGGAAAAAGGCTTTTGTGCTGATGGTTATGACACACATAAATGGGATAACTCGCTGAGCCTTTATCGGGCAAAAAACTCAAGCAAGGATTTAAAACGTTACCAGTTTTTTTATTGTGATAAGCGTTGGTCAAAACAAAATGATATCAGGCAAATCATTGTCAAAGCGGTTAACCCCAACAATAATAGTATTATTGTTTCAATACTATGTAACGATTTAAATCGTTGTGCACAAGATATTATCAATCTGATGTTTGATCGTTGGATCCAGGAAAATGATTTCAAATATCTTGATGTGCATTTTGGTATTAATGAAATAACCAGCTATGCGGTATTATCTTATAAGGATATAAAAAAACACCTTAAAGATAAACAAGAAAAAAGTGGCCTGTATAAAGCGCTTGTGAAACAACGGCAACAGTTAAAGTCCAGACTAAAGGCGGTGTTATTAAATGAGCATTGTGCTAAACATAAAAATAAAAGTCGTGAGGATAAAATAGCTGAGTTGACTCGGCAACTCGAACAATTGGAACAAAAAATTGAACAAACTGAAAAAGAAGTTTCCCGACTCAATCGTTTGTCTGAAGAAGATTTTCAAAAATTAGATACATCAAAAAAAGCCATCATGGATAGCGTAAAAATCCTGGCAAGAAATATATTTTATAAACAATTACTTCCCTTTAAGGATGCCTATGATAATTTTAGAGATGATCACATGCTCTTTCGTCATTTAACACGAGCGCCAGGTTTAATTCATGAAACGGATAATGGCGTAGAAATTATTTTAATTCCACAAGCTTGTTTTCCTCCCAAAGTAATCACAATTTTTAATTCACTATTGGAAACATTGAATCAAAATGGACAATATTTACCGGATGGGAAACAAAGAAAATTGACGATGCACCTACAGCAAGATAATAAGAATTTGTTTAATGACAACCAGACAAATCTTGATAAAAATTAACCAGACTTATAGTTTAATAGGCCGCATTAATATTGAAAAATCAACCAACAGACTTGCGAATGTTTTTTGGCAAAATGACCATTTTTAGTGAGTTCTGAATATATATTCTCATGGGAAGTCATTTCTTAAGGATAAAACTCATGAATACACAGGACAAATCAATTATAGAAAAACTTAATGAATGCCCTGATTTAAAACAATTTGTTATTTCATCTATTGAATTAGTAGATTCAACAGAAGTCACAGCAGATAAAGCAGAAGAGATGTTATTAGACAGGATGAGGGAATATAGTCCCAAACTTCTTGAAGAATGGGCAAAAAAAAAGAATTCATCGAAGTAAAAAATCTACTTAAGGAAAATCCACAAGCAAAATCCCAGGCAACAAAAGATATTTATTGGCATACTACCTATGGTGATGTTGCTGTAAGTGAGCGTACCTTCATCATAAACGGAAAGCTTGTTCGACCTTTTTCTAATAGTGCAAACGTAGCTTGCAGAAGCTACTCGCCGTTATTAGAAAGGCGTATTACTGATTTTGGTTCAGATGTTTCCTTTGGTAAGGCAGTAGAAAAGCTAAATGAACATTATGGACTCATAATACCTGAAAGTTCAATTCGCCTTATTACACAAAAGCATGGTGTCAACCTATTGAATCTATCGCAAGAGAATTCATTAGAGAATAAAGAGGCGGGAATTGCCCAGGCAGTAGTACAAACTGATGGATGTATGATCCCAAAAGTTGAGTTCACAGCAACAGAAGAAGAAAAGGATCTACGCAAAACACGTACAGTCGCCTGGAAGGAAGTGCGATTAAGTTTAGGTTATATTCCGGGTGTGATAACCCCGGTTTTCGAGGCAACTTCTGGTACGCCTGAAGAGGTAGGGCAACAGTTATTAAACTGTGCGAATAAAATTGGTTATGGAAAAAAGACACAAATACATGGTGTGGGTGACGGGGCTAAATGGATAGCGGAACAAATCGAAAGTACATTTGGCTGTAACGGGAGTTACTTAATCGACTTTTATCATTTATGTGAGTATTTTTATCCCGCAGCAAAAGTATGTTCTGATGAACCTGAACCTTGGTACAAACGGATAAAGCAATTAATGCTTGATGGTAAAGTGAATGATGTACTTCAAGAACTACTGCCTTATATTGAATCACCGGATGTTGAAGATGAACAGGCACCTGTTAGAAAGTGTTTTCGATATATAAAGAACAGGCCAGGGCAATTTAATTATCCGCAAGCAATAGAAAAAGGCTTACCTATCGGATCAGGTAAAATTGAAAGTGCCAATAGCTATGTGATTCAAGCTCGAATGAAAATTACCGGAGCATGGTGGAAAGTAGAAAATATTGACAAAATGTTGTCATTGCTAACATGCAAACAAAATGGGAAATGGAATAAATATTGGCAAAATATCCAAAAGGTTGCATAAGGCAGATTAGAGGTTAATAGTATTTATACCAACACTTTTAATTGCACCCGTTATTAAATTATTATTTTTTATTGCTGATAATAATTTTTTACGGAATACAGATACAATACTGTAATCGCTTGGAGATAAATTTCTTAGATACTGATCGTCTTTATCGATGGATAAATAGATATTATTATACAA
>JBDLJL010000281.1:0-4941 GCA_039714415.1 Bacteroidota bacterium | reverse complement strand
GAAGGGATTGTAGATGGTTTTTCAGGTGCTACCCCATTGGCAAGTGCAGCTGCAGGAGCAATGGATAAACTTCCTTCAACCATGGATATGTTCATGGGGTTTATACCAGGTTCAATAGGTGAAACATCTTTTCTGGCTATTTTGATTGGAGCCATTATTTTACTTTATACCGGTGTGGGAAGTTGGAAAATAATGCTTTCTGTTTTTGCAGGTGGTATTGCTATGGGACTTTTATTAAATGTTTTTGCCACGGATACCAATCCCTATATGTCGCTTCCATGGTATCAGCATTTGATGCTTGGCGGGTTTGCTTTTGGTGCTGTGTTTATGGCTACTGATCCCGTTACTGCGACCCAAACTGAGAAGGGTAAATGGATATACGGATTCCTGATTGGATTCATTGCTATTTTAGTTCGTGTTCTAAATCCGGCATATCCGGAAGGGGTTATGATGGCAATTCTATTTATGAATGTTTTTGCACCTTTAATTGATCATTATGTTATTAAAGCAAATATTAAAAAAAGGTTGAAGCGAATAAATGCTTAAATTTTAAAATATAAAAATTTATTTGAAATGGATACTAACGGAAATTTATATACTTTCATTTATGCTTCAGTCCTGGTAATTCTTGTTGCAGGTGTATTATCATTCACTGCAATAACATTGCAACCGATACAGGAGATGAATGTGAAAATTGAAAAAATGCAGGACATTTTGGCTTCTGTACGTATTGAAAGTAGTACAGAACAAGCAAACGACTTATTTACAAAATTTGTAACTAAGAGTTTTGTTGTTAACTCAAAAGGGGAAGAAGTTGAAGGAGTTGAAGCTTTTGATGTTAATTTAAAACAAGAATATAAAAAGGAATTGAGTGAAAGAATGTTGCCAGCATACGAGGCAACCCTTGAAGACGGTTCTCAAAAAATAATTATTCCTTTAACAGGAAAAGGTCTATGGGGGCCAATATGGGGATATATTGCCCTCGAGAGTGATATGAACACAATTTATGGTGCTGTTTATGATCATAAAGGTGAGACTCCAGGTCTGGGTGCTGATATTAATAAAGATTGGTTTCAACAACCATTTACCGGTAAAACCATTTATGAAAATGGAGAGTTTGTTGGTATTACCGTTTATAAAGGTGGTGCTGAAGCTGCTGGAGACACTAAACATGGTGTTGATGCTATATCTGGTGGAACCATAACAAGTAAAGCGCTTGAAGCTATGGTTCTTGATTGCCTTTCAAGTTATAAAACTTATTTTGAAAATAATAAAAAATAATATAACCGATGAGTAGTAAAAATTTAAAACTTATAACAAACCCTTTAAACCTGGAGAATCCTATTACGGTTCAGGTTTTGGGAATTTGTTCTGCATTGGCTGTTACAGTTAAGCTGGAACCAGCGATAGTAATGTCCGCATCGGTTCTTTTTGTGTTAGCCTTTGCCAATGTAATTATTTCAGTATTAAGGAATACGATACCTTCCAGGATTAGGATTATTGTACAATTAGTTATCATAGCGGCGCTTGTGATAATTGTTGATCAGGTACTTAAAGCATATGCATACAATGTGAGTAAACAACTGTCTGTATTTGTTGGCCTGATAATTACGAATTGTATCATTATGGGCAGGCTTGAAGCATTTGCTCTTGGAAATAAACCATGGCCGGCTTTCCTTGATGGTGTAGGGAATTCTGCCGGATATGCCATGATATTAATTATTGTTGCTTTCGTGAGGGAGTTGTTTGGGGCAGGGACACTTACACTTCCTGGTTTCGGTACTTTACAGATAGTCCCTGAAGGATTTTATGGTTTTGGCTATGAAAACAATGGCCTGATGATTTTGCCTCCAATGGCTCTTATGGTGGTGGGTATTATTATCTGGGTACAGAGGTCAAGGTCAAAAGAATTAATTGAAGCTAATTAACCTTTAATAGTAAAGTTAATATGGAAGAGTTATTAAATATATTTATAAAGTCAATTTTTATTGACAATATGGTTTTTGCCTTTTTCCTGGGCATGTGTTCTTATCTGGCTGTTTCTAAAACAGTTGATACTGCGACAGGATTAGGTGTTGCAGTGGTTTTCGTCTTAGGTATTACGGTGCCGGTTGATTACCTTATTCAGAATTTTTTACTGAATAAAGGTGCATTAGTTTGGTTGTTGGGAGATGAAGCTGCTAATCTTGATTTAAGTTTTTTGAGCTTTATTATGTTTATTGCTGTTATTGCATCAATGGTTCAGTTGGTTGAGATGTTTGTGGAAAAGTTTGCTCCTGCTCTTTATACAAGTTTAGGTATATTCCTGCCACTTATTGCTGTTAACTGTGCAATTTTGGGAGGTTCTTTATTTATGCAAGAACGTGAATACACTTCGATTGCAGAAGCTACTTCATTTGGTTTAGGATCAGGAATAGGGTTCTTTTTAGCTATAGTTGGCATTGCTGCTATTCGTGAAAAAATCAGGTACTCAAATGTGCCTGCACCATTAAGAGGCCTAGGGATTACTTTCATAATTACAGGCCTTATGGGTATTGCATTCATGAGTTTTATGGGAATTAAATTATAATTATAAAAATATAGAGATGTTAATACTAGCTTCTAATACAACGGTCATCTTAACAAGTGTCGTTATTTTTTTAGTAATTATTTTGTTGTTGGTAACTATTTTGCTTTACGCGAAAGCAAAACTTCTACCTTCTGGTGAAGTGAAACTAACTATTAATGACGAAAAAGAAATGGTTGTTTCGCCCGGTAACACTTTACTATCTACTTTTGGTAATAACAAGATATTGCTTCCATCGGCGTGTGGTGGTGGTGGTACTTGTGGTATGTGTAAATGCCAGGTGACTGAAGGTGGTGGTGAAATACTTCCAACTGAAAAACCTTATTTCTCAAGGAAAGAACAACAAAATGATTATAGGTTAGCCTGTCAGGTTAAGGTAAAGCAGGATATGAAAATTGAAATCCCTAAAGAAATTTTGGGTATCAAAAAATGGGAATGTGAGGTTATATCGAATCATAATGTTGCTACTTTTATTAAAGAATTTGTTGTTAAATTGCCTGAAGGTGAAACGCTTGATTTCCGTTCCGGTGGATATATCCAAATTGATGTTCCTAAAGTTGATGTAAGCTTTAAGGATATGGATATTGAAAAGGAATATCATGAAGATTGGGACAAATTTAATATGTGGGATTTACAGATGAAAAACCCTGAAGAAACATATAGGGCTTATTCAATGGCAAACCATCCGGCAGAGGGCAATATTGTGATGTTGAATATCAGAATTGCTACTCCACCGTGGGATAGGGCAAAGAATGGATTTATGAATGTTAACCCGGGTATTTGTTCTTCCTATATTTTCTCACGTAAACCTGGCGACAAGGTTATGGTTTCTGGTCCTTACGGTGAATTCTTTATTCAGGATACTAAACGTGAAATGATGTTTATTGGCGGAGGAGCTGGTATGGCTCCGATGCGTTCGCATATTTTCGACCAGTTTAAAACCCAGGGTACGGACAGGAAAGCTACCTATTGGTATGGTGCACGTTCAAAAAGAGAAATTTTCTACGAAGACGAGTTCATTGAATTGGAAAAAAAACATGATAATTTTTCGTTCAATGTTGCTTTATCTGAGCCTATGGAGGAAGATAATTGGGAAGGCTATGTAGGATTTATTCACCAAGTGATTTTCGATGAGTATTTAAAAAACCATGAAGAGCCGGAGGATATTGAATATTATCTTTGTGGTCCACCAATGATGAACGATGCAGTTCAAAAAATGCTGTACGATCTTGGTGTACCTGATGAAATGATTGAGTTTGATGATTTCGGATCTTAGAAATAATTAAAAATAAGAATATTAATAGAAATGCCATGACAATTTGTTGTGGCATTTTTTATTATATTTGAGCTTAAACATTAAAACATTAAAATGAGAAATATTTTAATTATATCTTTAATCACCCTCATTGGACTTAATTCATGCAATTCCAAGCAGTATTACAAAATCCAAGGATTTACCCAGGGAACAACTTATGCAATTACTTATGAAGGAAGTAAGGATTATGAAGTAGAAATTAATGATTTACTTCATCAATTTGATATTAGCCTTTCAACTTACGTGGATAGTTCCATTATTTCTCGAATTAACCGTAATGAAAACAATGTGGAAATAGATGAGTTATTTAAACAGTTTTTTGAAAAATCACGGGAAGTTTATGAAAAATCAAATGGTTTTTTTGATATTACGGTAGCACCATTGGTTAATGCATATGGCTTTGGTTTTTCAAAAAAGGAAAATGTAGATAGTGCTTTTATTGACAGTCTTATGGGTTTTGTTGGCATGGGGGGAGTTTGGCTTAGGAATGGCAAAATTGTTAAATCAGATCCGAGAATTATGCTTGATGGAAATGCAATAGCACAAGGGCAATCGGTTGATTTTATTGCCGATTTTCTAGAAAAAGAAGGGGTGACAAATTACCTCGTTGAAATAGGTGGAGAGATTCATGCAAAAGGGGTTAATGATAGGGGGGAAGTATGGCGAGTGGGAATTGATAAACCAATTGAGGGTTCTGATGAACAAAACAGGTCTTTGCAAGCCATTATACAGTTAAAAAACAAATCGCTGGCTACTTCCGGTAATTATCGTAAATTTTATGAAAAAGATGGTGTTAAATATGGTCATTCCATTAATCCTAAAACAGGCTATCCTGCAATGCATTCCATATTAAGTGCTACCATTGTTGCTGATGATTGTATGACAGCCGATGCTTATGCCACCACTTGCATGGTAATTGGCCTCGAAAATTCAAAAATATTACTTTCTAAAATGAAAGATTTGGATGCGTATCTGATTTATGCTGACCCGAATGATGGCAGTTATAAGGTTTTTATGACTGATGGGATTAAGGATATGATTGAATAGATTTGAAGATGTG
>JBDLJL010000280.1:0-4943 GCA_039714415.1 Bacteroidota bacterium | reverse complement strand
TGATAAAATAAAACTTGCTGGGGATGATCTTGATTTAGTTGAAAAATTAAATATAAGGAAAAACGAAGCAGATGAACGATTAGAACAGAAACGTAAGAAACTGGATTATGATGCTGCTAAACGTAAAAAAGCGCAAGCATTAGCCGATATTGCAATAGGAACAGCCGTAGCAATTATTAATATCTGGAAAGACGTTCCTAAGTTAGATTTTGGTATTAGCGCAGGTGTCTTAAGTGCGATGGTTGGAGCTTTAGGAGCTTTGCAGGCTGCTGCCGTAATTGCTCAACCATTACCTAAATATGCGGAAGGAACTGATAACCACAAAGGAGGCGCAGCTTGGCTTGGTGATGGTGGAAAAAATGAGATTGCAATTGATCCTACTGGTAGGATGTACATTTCTGGAAATACGCCTGAAATTGTGAATATGGAAAAAGGAACAAAAGTAATACCAGATGCACAAGACTTTATTCAAAGACAAGTTTTAAAAACTATAATCGGAATTGAAAACAGTAAAAACGATGTTTTAGTTGAAGGCATTACAGATGCAGTTGTCAAAGGTTTTAAAGGAGCTAAAATAAGTAACACAAATAAAATTGATGTATCTGTAAATCACGAACTTTGGAAAAATCAATTATTAAATTAAAAAATTATGAAAACAATTTGGAAAGAAGTAGATGGATATCCTAACTTTGAAATTAGCAACACTAAGAAAGTAAAACGCAACGGCGTATTATTGAAGTCTAATCGTGGAAAAGTAAGGTTAGTAAAAAATTACAAAAGCTACATTGTTACAATTAAAAGTTTAATGAAAAAAGCTGAATTTTAATGAGGAGAATAAATCCTATACAACATAATTTTGTAAAGTACACACTTTACCATGAGGATATCGAGCCAACAATAATAAAAGAGCCTGATAACTGGAGGTCTGCAAAAAAAGAATTTAGCAGATCAGTTCAGTATCATGGAATGATTATTACATTGTCTGATCAGATTAATTTTTCTGGAGAAGTTGTTGAAGTATTAAATACAATATTTGATACTTACGGTGTACTGGCCGAAGTTACAATAACAGAGGATGAACTTGATCCGTTAACTGATGAATGGGAAAGAGTTGTTCAAGGTAGATTGGATTTTAGTACTTATGACAGAGGAGATAATTTCTTTAGCTGTAAAATAAATGCAAACGTAATTGTCAATAAATTTCAATCACGCTGGAGGACTGAATTAGATTTAGCAAATGATAAAGATTTGGATGGGAATGTACATGGATTATCTCCTGTTGCAAAGCAAATAATTACAATTGGCGATAGAGGATTGCAAGGAACAAACTTACTGGATATTGGCTCACCTTATGAATTAATTTATAATGATTTGATATTTACTGCTAATGTTGTTTTATTTACAAATTTAGCGGAAAGTTATTATAATTTACCGCAACCGTTTCAGATTGCAAGGGAAAGGTTTCCAGATCCATTAGATCCGTCTATTGCTGATATTGATAACATATTTTTCTTTCAAAGACAGAATGAAAATGTTAATGTAAACTTTGAAATAAATTATAATTGTACTGTTACTTTACATTCTGGAGCGAGTATAAATCATGTTTTATGTTTAAGAGAATATGTGTTAAACGATACTGGATCAACACAAACTTTTGATGATTTTGGCGGAGAAGAAGTTTTGCGAGACTCAATATATACTACCTTTGGAGTTAATAAATATAGTTATTCAACAAAATTCTCAAGAGAAGTTCCTCCAAATCATGCATTTGTTTTATATACAAAAACAATAGAATCATCAGGAGCTGTTTCAGATATAACAATAGATGAATCAAGTATAAATATTTACGGAGATACAAAATCTGATGCATCAAATAATCCTGTTTTTATGCCTTTTGATTTTTACGAAAGGTTTGTGAAATTAATGTCTGGAGGTAGATTAGAAAGCGATTATTTAACTGATTGCAGATTGGCTTTAGCAAATGGTTTTATGGTTAGAAATGTGAAGAATGAAGACGGAACAGATAAACCAACAACATTCACTTTCCAGAAACTTTATAACAGCTTTGATGCAATAGAGCCAATAGGTTTATCAGCAAACGGAAACACAGTAAAAATAGAAAAGAGAGAGTATTTTTACCAAAAGTTTATAAGCTATGATTTTGGGGATGATATTTCTGATATTAAATTTTCTTATGATAAAGAAACAGCATACTCCGAGATAAATATAGGTTTTGAAGTTTCTAACTTTTCAAAAGAGGATGCACTTGATGAATATGCAGTAAGAACGGTCTGGACTTCTCCTATAAATATTTATAGGAAAAAGTTAAACATGGTTTCTGATATTCAAGCAAGTTCGTATGTGATTGAAAAATTACGAAGAATACAGTATAATGAGAATGTAGAACGGACTTATTCTCGTAGAGGTGACACAACTTTATTTTTCATTCATTTAGAGGATGACGCATACGAAATAAGAAAATGGGATGCTGATTTTGAAACACCTCCGCAAAATTTATTTAGAAGTGGTGATGCTTACAATTTGATGCTTTCGCCAGTGAATAGGTTGCGTAAACTTGGAAACTGGATAAACCACGGTTTAATGAAATTCACAGATAAGGAGCTTATTTATTCATCAAGTACCGGTGATAGTGGAATGATTACAACGCCAATAGGTAAAACGCCAATAGGTGAGCAAGACGATATAAAAATAAGTGAGTGCGGAAAAGCAAGATTTGTTAGTGAAAAAGTTACTTTTAAAATAGAATCGTTAAATTTGAATAAAATACTAAATGAAAAAATAAACGGAGTTGAAAAAATGTATGGTAGATTTGGATTTAAGTATAAAGGCGAGAATAAATATGGTTACTTATTATCGTTTAAACCAGAAACATCGGAAGTAACATTACAAGTAGAATATTAAAAAGATAGAATATGCCAATATTTGGAACAATAGCAGTAACAGGAGCAACAACAGGCAGGGATATTAATTCAGCTATTGAGTTAGAACTTGATTATACAGGTAGTGGAAATCTAGCCGCTGTTTTTTGGTCGGTTTACGGAAGCCCAACAGGTTCTACATTTTCATTTAATTCAATTGACTCAAATCCTACTTATTTCCAAGGAGATACCGAAGGAACATACAACATACAGTGTGAGTGGTTTGCAGATAACGGAGATGAGGGAACTGCTGTTGTTTCTTTAGGATTAATTGCAACAGGAGGAAGTACAATAACTCAAACTCATTCACTCGTTGAAATGGTTGGAATAGATAAATGTACTTTTGTAGGCGTTAGAGTTCAATCAAACGAGCCTTTTGATGAAATAAATGGAAATGCAATTACATCTACTCAAGACTATACAATAAATAAATTTAGAGGTGACGATAATCTAAATATAACAATAAAAGCGACTGGAGATCATACTAATGAAAATTCAAAAGTAAGTACGGAAACTGCTCCTATCTTTTCATCAGAGCAAGCCTATGGAACTATTTTATATTTAGATGTTACGATGTCAGCTCCAGTTGGATTAAATTTAACTTATGATTACGGAGAAGGAGGTGGCTTTGTTTCAAATAATAAGTATCATTATACGACTGCTGGATTAAAAACAATAACATTAAAGGATGAATACGGTTGCGAAAGAACTGTTCAACTTACAGCAGTAGCCGAACCGTCAATTAACTTAAACGATTATCCGTCAAATTTCTATATATCAAAAGCAAACAGTATTAGATTTGTAAAACAGGAAACTATTGACGGATGCGAGGTTTATAAGAATGACGAAAATACATTTGGTTGCGAAGTGCCTTATAAAGATATTAATTACGACTATAAACAGATGTTTAAAAAGTGTAATGACATTCAAAACCAATTCAAATCAAGTTTCGATACGCATCAGGTTTTTGTTTATAATGCTTTAACGGATGCTTTAGTTGACACGCCAGCAATAACAAAAGTTCAAACAAATATAGGTGTAACAGACTCCAGGGAATATAATTACACAGAGGATTCAATTTATACATATCTGTATTTTGATAATGGCCAAGTGCCGTCATTTTATGAAATTGGAGGAGCTGTTACAATTGATTTAGAAACACATAATATTTTAGGTATTGATTATTTAAGTGATCTGGATGTTTATGCTATAAAAACTTTAAAGTTTACTTCTTACGGATCAACAGAAATGGAGTACACTTACAACAAACACAATTTTGATGTTTACGAATTTGATTTTGATATGTCAGCAGTTGTGTTAGGTGAATTTTACATTACAATAAGATCCGAGAGAACAACAGCATATAATCCAGATGATAACTTTGTGGAAAACTGGAAATCACTACCGATTGTATTAGGGTATAGTTTTCCTCAAACAGTTGATATTGCTTATTTCAATAATAAGAATAACGATATTTACTGGCAAAGCGGGATTATTGGTAGATTGACAATTGGTATTGATTACAGAATTGGAGTAGGAAAAGTTGAAAATACAGTTGTTGAAACTGATTCATCATCCTACCTTAAAGATTCAATCGGAACAGAAAGGTTTAAGTTTTTATTTGAACCTCAAACGTTAGAAATTAGCAGAAAGTTAATAGCTGCATTAAGCCAGTATTACGTTGCTATAAATGGAGTTTTATATAATTTTGATTCAATAGAGCCAAAATCAATTGGAGAATATACAAATGATTATGTAATTGAAGCGGAAGGAATAAAACTTAATATAAATGCTAAATTCATAAGTGATCCAAATTACTTCGATTGGAGTAGTGGTGTTGTTAAATTTGATAGTTCAATAACATTTGATCGAGAAACTTATTAATTTTGTTATGTTAAAAAAATTATTAACTTTACATAAGTAAAAAAATATGGCAAGAAGAAACGTAGATATAGGTTCTGGATACGATACATACGATGGCGATAAGTTACGAGATGGAGGAGA
>JBDLJL010000279.1:0-4944 GCA_039714415.1 Bacteroidota bacterium | reverse complement strand
GCCACACAACATGAACCTAATCCAATTCTTATTTCACCTTGTGAGATATTTCCTTTTGTGAAAGTTTTTAGCTCTGCTGATTTTGGATTGTTTTTAGCCAATTGAAAATCATCAAGTATTTCACCAACCTTTTCAGTTTCAACATGTCCGTAGGTAACATCATCTATTTGAATAACCGGTGCAATAGTACAACAACCCAGGCAGGCTACTTTTTCAATTGTGTAAATTCCTTCTGAATCAGTATCTTCATTGTCTTTTAGGTTGAGTTGTCTTTTAATGGAATCATATACTTGCATTGCACCTTTAACATGACAGGCTGTACCTACACATACTTTTATAATGTGTTTACCAACCGGATTGTGCCTGAATTGGGTATAAAAAGTTGAAACCCCGGTAATTTGCGAAGGAGTAATTTCTGTAATTTCGCAAACCCTTTTTAGGGCTGCTTCGGGAAGATAGTTAAATTCATTCTGTATTGCCTGTAAAATGGGAATAGCAGTATTAGGCGAACGCCCCTTCTTCGCTATAATATTATCTACTATTTTATTGATGTTTTCGTCCATCTACATTATAAATTCTGTTCTCACGCAAAGGCGCAAAAACGCAAAGACTCATTAAATGGTTATATTGTTAAATTGCTATATTGTTTTATTTGCAGATAAGCATAAAAAGCAGCTTTATAAACGTCAATATATCATGTTTTTAACATTAAATCATAATTATCATTCAATAATTCAATAGTTTCATTATCATATCATTACACTACAACAATTTAACAATTTAACAATTTAGCAATATAACAATACTTCAATAACGTTTCTGCAAGTCTGTAATTTATTTTAATTATTGATTGATTTTGTAAGATAAATTCTTATTTCCCTATACAATACAAGTTTTTGGATCCCCGAATATATATTCTGCCATCTGCGAATGCCGGTGTACAATCAGTATTTTCCCCTAAAGCCGGTTCTGCAATTGTAATAAATTTATCAGAGGCTGAAAAAATATGCATCACCCCTTTTTTATCAATTAAGTATATTTTTCCTTCTACCATAATGGGTGAGGAATAAAAACCATTGTCAAACTCTTTTTCCCAAAGCTTTTTTCCTGTTTTGGCATCATGACAAATCACTGCCCCATAACTGGTGGCATTAAAAAGATATTTTTTTGTTGCAACAGGACTTGGTACATCTGATAAATATTCATCATCTTCCCAAAGAATTTCAGGTTTCTCCCCTAATTTAATTGCTACAAGTCTGGCATATTCATTTTGAGCGTATACAATTCCATCAGCGTAAGCTACTGAAGGACCAACTTCACCAAAAAGACAATCTATTTTCCAATTTTCTTTTCCGGAATAAGGATTATAAGATGCAACAAAAGGGTCTGAAGCTAAGATGATTTCAGTTTGTTTTCCAGTAAATGCAACAACTGGTGAAGCCCAGGATATTTTCACATCCCTGTTTGTACCCCATAGAGTTTGTCCTGTTTTTGCAGCCAAAGCCATTACTTTTGAGGCTTTTTTCTGATCGTATTGCACAATAACCATATTGCGGAACATCATTAAGGATGAAGAATGTCCATAATGATTAGATGGGACACCTAAATTTCTTGCCCAAACTTTCTTTCCATCCATATCAATGGCAATTATATCACCATTTGAAAAAATAGCATAAACCCGCCTGCCATCTGTAGCAACTGTTGGGGCAGCATGTCCGGTATCCTCTGTTACTTTAGGTGATTGTGATGGAGAACCGGAAACATTCTTCACAGAAACAGTCCAAAGTATTTTCCCGGTATGCCTGTCAATACCGTAAACTTCACGTTTTTTGCCATTTGCCCCTGACAAAAACAACTTATCCCCCCAAATTACAGGGGAATTATAACCGGGAAGTGGTACAGTTAATTTCCATAATATGTTTTTACCTGATTTTCCATCCCAACTCGTTGGAATATTTTTATGATAGGATATTCCATTACCTCCAGGCCCCCTGAATGTTGGAAAGTTTTGAGTTATTTCTTTGTAAGTAGGATATTCACTTAGAGGCTTTTCATCTTGTTTGTTTTTTTCAATATTAGCACTATCAGTAGCTTCCTGTTTGTTTTCTTCAACAGCTAAAATACTTTCTTCGTTAGCGATAACAGTATCTGTAATTAAACTTTCATTTTCCTCTTCGGGAATTAGTTCATTGTTTTCAGTTTCAGCAATTTTTTCAATTGTATTATTTAAAGAATCCTTCTGAATACTTGAGGCTTGAGCAAAGGTATTTCCTAATTCATTATGCGTTAAAAAAGCAAAAATTAAAGAGATAACAACAATTGAAACACCCCCGACAGAAACCCATCTTCGGGTTAATAACTGGGTAGTGAGAAAATCCTCTTCTGTTTCATTACTAACTACCGGCTTTATACCTTTAGCTGAACTAATAATTTGGAATGCAATTATTACAATGGCTAATCCTATAAGTACCATGTAACCACCTGTTCTAATTTGCCATTGACTGGTGAAATAAGCCTTTCTTGCCAATAAGTCAAGTGTCCTTATTTCTTCACGTAGTTCATTGTCATCAGGATTTTCACTTAATCTTTCAACCAAAAGATTTATTGTTTTTATATTTACAGGGTCTGTTCTTTTAAGCTGAATATAATTGGCAATTATTAACAGACAGATAATTAAAGAAAAAGATCCTGCAACCAAGGCAATTTTTTTCCAGAGCTGAATATTTATTTTTTGTTTATTGTTTTCCATAATTAAATGGTTTTACATTTTTAAACCACTAAGGTCACTGAGAAACACTAAGATTTATTTGTGGCTTAAATGAAATCAAATGTTCTATTCCAATTATTTACATCTCCTAATCTTCACATCTTTCTAAGCCAGACAAGCTGGAAAGGTTTTGACAGGATTTACATGATTAACATGTTTTCCATTTTCTGTCAAAAAAACAAGAATATTAGAATTAAGACATTAAAGACTTTCCAAGTTTTTAAAACTTTGCAAGTCATCTTCATATTCCTTCCACTTTTTTAAATTTAGAGAGTTTCATATCATTATCCTTGATTATCATCTATTTTCTTATTCTTTGCGACTTTGCGTGAAACTTTATTAATTCATTATCTTCAGTAACCGGGCAATAATCATAGCAGCGTGCACAACTTAAACAAGTACCCTTATTGGGGGTGTAATCTGTCCGAAACTGATATACGGATAATTTGGCCAGAGTCAGACCAAATACCAAACCTATAAATATGCCCAAAATCCATCCACCGATATAAAAATCATCAATTATTGAGGCTGCTTCTGTATATAATTGTTCAATTGGTTTTCCTGAGGTTTTAAAAGCTTTAATTTCTTCTGATAGGTCTTCACTACTTTCCTCATTATATCCCGAAATTAGTTCTTGTGCAAGTTTCACTTTTGGGTTTACTTTGGCCAGGGTTTCATGAAATTGGGCACCTGTCCATCCACCAACAAACATTAATAAGGGTATTAATATGCTAAGAATAATAAATCTTTTGGTTTGTGTGCCCCTATTGTTCATTGATTTTAAGGGTGTTGGTTTATCAATAGCCCCAAACGGACAAGAATTTTCACATAAGCGGCACTGGATGCAGTGAGTTGGCGTTATGCTTACATGTTTTTTTGAAAAACGGCTAATTAAATTTAACAAAACACCGTAAGGACAAAAGAACCGACAATAAGGTCGAGCTATGAAAACACTGGTTGCAAGAAATACTGCACCAATAGCAAACATTGTGAAAGTTGCGTCCAAACGAAATATCCCAATAAATGGATCGTACCTGCAAATAATAAAATCAGTACCCGTAGCAGCATATAAAATAGACAATCCCAAGTATATAAAAGGTATTAAGCCCAATAAGGTTTGTGTCCAGGATTTTAAACTTAAGGGATTCAATACGAAAATATCCTGTATTGCGCCCAAAGGACATACCCCTGCACAGAAAGTCCTGCCAAAAAAGAGCGTATAAATTAAAGGGATAACGAAAAAGGCAATTACCGTAATGGGAATATTATAGGAAGAATCAAACAAAGCTAGTGCGATGTTCTGTATAGAGCCAATTGAGCAAACACAACCTTCACGGAAAAAGCCAAAATAAAGAATTGAAAAAATAGACATCCAAAAAACACCTTTGCGCGATCTTTTCTTATGAACAAACCATGTAACTATAGAAAGACTGAGAATGAGCACAATAACATCTAAAAATTCTAATAGTAGTCCTCTTGGTAAAGGTAATTGCGTTTCCGGCTGGGTGTACCCTGATTCAAATTCCGGCATAGGAAAACGCGGGTCTGCAAGAGCACTTGGCATTTGGAATGTAACGATAATTAAAAAAAGTATATAAACAAATTTTCGACTCATTACCTATTATAAAGATCTTGTTCAATTATAAATTCTAAATTAAAGATTATAAATTAAGCTGCAAATAATCAGTATTTTATAATATAAAGCATTAAATTTTAGCAGTTTACAATTTTTAACTAATGTTTTTATTTTACTTTTAATGACGTTCAAAAGTCCTATCGGACGTTTTGAAGTCCACTATACGACTTTTGAACGTCCGATAGGACTTCAAAACGTCTAAACTAAATGGTGTTGATATATCATCTATCATTTACAATTAATTCCTTATCCTAATTCATCATTACTAAATCCTTTAAAAATGTTTGGTTTGCTTGCTGGTACACGGCTAAAAGCTTCTGCCGGGCAATCCCTGGCAATTGAACATTCGTTGCAATTTACGCAAAGATCATGGCACACCTGCAACTGCATTGAGCCATTCCCAAAAGCACCACAACCTTCAACACATTTTCCACAGCCAATGCATAAATCTTCATCAATATGATATTCAAAAAACGGGTCTTCAATAAAAGTTCTGCTTATGGCACTGGTTGGGCAAAGCTGATTTTCAGCAGCGGTTGTT
>JBDLJL010000278.1:0-4944 GCA_039714415.1 Bacteroidota bacterium | reverse complement strand
TGATAGATTTTCTTTCAATTCGGATATAAAGAAAGCAATTGATGGATACATCAAGTTTGAAAATAAAATTAATGAATACTTAAAACATTTTTAGAAATGAATAAAACAAAATTAAAAACAGGAATGCTTGTTAAATTTAGGAGAGGAGATATTTTTATGGTTATTAACAATATGCTTGTAGCTGAAGATAAACACAATCCAATCAACGATTATAATCTTGACATGACACATCGCAGCCATAAAGAAATTGATATTGTTGCTGTTTCTCATGTATTGGAGGATTGTTTTTTAATACCACAGAACTGGACTGAAGAAGTGTTGAAGCAAAATTTATTGTGGACTGAAAAAGAAAATATCGATTGGAGTTGTAATCCGTTGGTAAGAGGTATTTACTCTGGAAATTTAGTTAGAGTAACAGCCAATGATGGTGAAGACGCATTTAGCGGTGTTGTATTGGAGTGTAAAAACTTAGATGGAGCGAATTATCATGAAATAGGAGGATTTGATGATTTCAGGAAAAGTAGATTTAAACAAGAAAAATAAATAAATATGAGTAACGAAATTATTGTAAAAGGAAAAATTCACGTAATAGGTGAAACAGAAACATTTGGAGCTAACGGTTTCAGAAAAAGAAGTTTAATTATTATGACTGACGAACAATATCCGCAGTTTATAAACATCGAGTTTGTTCAGGACAAATGTGATTTGCTTGACAAAGCAAAAAACGGAATGCAAGTTCAGGTATCTGTAAACCTTAGAGGTAGAGAATGGATCAATCCATATGGTGAAGCTAAGTATTTTAATACTATCCAAGGCTGGAAAATTGTATCAGAAGCTAAAGCGAAAAAACAAGCTGCAAAGAAAACTCCTCCACCGCAGGCGGAAGATGACGATTTACCGTTTTAGTATTAACAAACCCACATCGGAAACGGTGTGGGTTAAAATAGTTTGAAATGAAAAAAACAACTTTAAAAGTTCAAGATAAAAGAAAAGGCGTTGATTATATTGGGCGACCAATAATAAGAATTACATTAAATCAAGCTAATCCGAAAATTGATATGGTTGATTTATTGACAGACGAAGATGTAAATATATTAAAAGGGAATCAAATTGCATTACATATAGACGGATATTTAAGTCAGGATGTTTTGATGCATGGAAAAGAATTGGTTAAATACTTGAAATGGTTTGAGGAGTATTATATGTTCAAACCAAAGGTAAAAATACAAACAAGATTGACGTTTGAAATACCGAGAGGGATTTTTAAATACGTAACTGAATGGATTGCTTTCCCAACAACAAAAATATATCCGACACCGAAAGTTGTTTTAAAGAATGTAGATAAAATTAAGAATAAAAAAACTGCTTTTATATTTATAGCTAGGGATGACGACAGCATTACGTACATTAAACATAATTACAAATCAATAAAATTTGGATATTTAATTTGTATCGATGAACAATATTGGTGGATTATTAAACATGCGTTTGAAATGCGTTGGAATGTAATTATTTAACCATGCCAAAATCAGAAAGAGTAAAGCCGACACACTACCAACCAACAGCAAGCGATTTTGAAGCAATGAGTTGGTGTTTACGTAAAAACTGGAAGATTTATCCTATACCAAAAGGAAATAAGTTTGAGGTTGAGGTAGTTTTAGGAAGTCAAAAACCTAAGAACAGCGGAAAACTATATACACATAAAGAAGTGTATCAGAAAATATTTGAATTGTATAAATTTTTAAAAGAGAAAAACGAATGAAACCAGTATTAGTTTACAACGAGCCTACAAACACGATCAGGCAGATGCCACAAAACTATTTGATAGCAAGAGGCACGATCAACGGATGGACAACAGACGGTGTCGACATGGCAGCAGATAAAGATTTAGCTACGAGAGTATTTCTGGAGCTATTCAATTTCGAAAGCAAGTACGGCACAGGATTAGAATTATTAGCAAAGGTTACGCCGAATAGTGATTTTAAAAATAAAGAGTAAATGCCAAGGAAGAGCGACAAAATACCAATTAACAACTCTAAGTTTGATCGTAGAGTTAAATTAACACCGAAGCAAAGACAGGCAATAAAAAGAAATAAAGGAGGGTTAAGCCAACGTAAACTCGCAAAAGAATTTGGAGTAAGCCGTAGGTTAATACAATTTATCCAAGATCCGTCAAAAGCAAAAGACAATAAGCTAAGGAGAGCGGAACGAGGTGGTTCAAAAAGATATTACGACAAAGAAAAAAATACAAGTTCAGTTAGAGAACATAGACAATATAAAAGCAAATTGTATAAAGATGGAAAAATTAGATAAAATACTTATTCCTTATTATTCTGGAAACATCTATGATAGCAGGGTTAAAGGTTACATCAAGCTAAGTACATTTATAAATTCACATGCAAACCCAAAAAGGGAAATTCAGATATTAATAAATAAGATTAATGTTGCTGCAAATAAAGGCGATAAGAAAAAGAAAAACGAACTAAAAACACATTTGTTTTATTTTACACCGAGTGTATTTATAAAAGTAGGTAAAAAACGACAATATACAAATGTGGAAAGTTTTACTGGATTAGCGCAATTAGATTTTGATGGACTGGATCATGTAACTGCAATTAATCTCAAGCAGTACTTATTCGATACATATCAGCAAATTATTTGTGCATATTTATCGCCAAGCGGAAAAGGAGTAAAATGTTTGATTGCAACAGATCAACCAAAAGATATTGAGGAGTACCGGGAATTGTATGCAGGCCTGATTGATGAATTTGATTGGATTGATGGATTTGATGAAGCACCTAAAAATGCAGTACTACCGTTGTATTTAAGTTTAGATAGGAAAATACTTTTCAGGGATGATTTTGATATTTGGACTAAACGCGGTGAGGTTGCAAATATTGAAAGTTATAATAATTTACACGCAACAGCTCCAGTTCAACCGAGCATAGATGGAGATGTAAGTGTTTACAAAAGCAAAGCGTACTATGAGAAAATTACGATTGATATTTTTACTAATAAAATGAGATCAATTGTATCAGAACCAGGACACATGCAAATGCGTTCAGCTTGCTTAGTACTTGGTAGCCGAGTTGGTGCAGGATACATCGACAAAAATACAGCAATGCAAATTGCTGAAAATGAAATACGAGCAAATGCATACCTGCAAAAAGGTATTGCAAATTATATACGGACTTCTGTTTGGGCGATTACTCAAGGCGAAAGCAGACCTAAATATTATCAGTAAAATAAACTTTAAATTATGATTAAACAAAATTTTGTATATTTACGATGGTGTTCGGATTAATTACCCGATTCAATGAGGTTTCACAGTTCCTGCATCATCTTCTAACAACTGTGAATAAAAACTTATTATTATGAAAGAAATTTGGAAAGATATTCCAGAATACAAAGGAACACATCAAGCAAGTACACTCGGTAGAATTAAAAGTTTAGATAGATACGATAATAGAGGAAGATTAAGAAAAGGTATCATCTTAAAAACAAGAAAAGACAAAGACGGATATCATATTTTAAATATGAGCAAAAACGGAGTTGTAAAAACACGAAAATTACATCGTATGATTTATAGTGCATTTAAAGAGTTGAAAGATGGATTTGTAATCGATCATGATGACAACAATAAAGACAATAATAAATTAAGTAATTTAAAACAAATAACAGTAAGAAAAAATACATCAAAAGATAGATTTAGACAAAAATATTCAAGTAAATATATTGGAGTTAGTCGTTCATTTGATAAATGGAGAGCTATAATACACATAAACGGTGTAAGTAAAAATTTAGGATCATTTAATACGGAAATTGAAGCAAGTAACACATATCAAAAAGAATTAAAAAAATATGAATAGAATAAAATTTCACAACATGGATTGCATGGATTTTATGAAAAAAATACCAGACAATCATTATGAATTAGCAATAGTTGATGTTCCTTATGGAGGTGAAGATGCTACAAATATAAAAAGTACAAAAGGATTAGGAACAAATCATTATGCAAAACGAACAGAATTTGAACAGTTTGAAAATATCGCTCCAGATTTAGAGTATTTTAAAGAACTGGAAAGAGTGAGTAAAAATAGAATTATATGGGGTTTTAATTTTTTAGAAAATTGTTACGAGAGAGGAGGTATAATTGTTTGGAATAAATATGGAACTGCATTCGGTGAAGCTGAAATCGCACTCGCAACAATGTTTAACAGCGTAAGAATTTACAATCTAAGATGGAACGGATTTTTAAAACACGAGGGAGCAGAAGAAATAAAGAGGTGGCACAGCACAGCTAAACCGAGAAGATTATACGAATACTTACTATTAAACTACGCTAAAAAAGATTATAAAATTTTAGATACACACGGAGGAAGCATGAGTATTGCTAGAGCGGTTTATGATGTTAATAAAAAAGAAAAAATGAATTTAACTTTGGATGTTGTTGAGATAAGTAAAACATTTTACGAAAAAGGAATGAATGACTTTAATCAACATACGAGCCAACAAACACTATTTTAATTATGAAAATTACAACAAAATACAACATCGGAGATTTAGTTTGGTTTATGGATGATAATCAAGCGATTAGTTACAAAGTAAGGCAAATAAGCATACAAGTTTATATTGATTCAGAGGAGGAGAAAGAAACGGTAATTATTAAGTACAAAGTTGACGGATCATGGAAGGATGTAGAAAATCTTTACGATTCAAAAGAAGAATTATTAAAAAGTTTGTAGAATGAAAATATACATATCTGGAAGAATAACTGGAAGAGTTGAGCAAGCAAGAACTGATTTTGCTTATGCTGAACAAAAATTAAAGAAACTTGGACACTACCCGTTAAACCCATTTAACTTTAAAGATGACCACGATAAGTCATGGAATGAGTATATGAAAGTATGCATTAAAGAATTAGTCGATTGCGATGCTATTCTA
>JBDLJL010000277.1:0-4985 GCA_039714415.1 Bacteroidota bacterium | reverse complement strand
AAACCGGCATTAAAAACGTATCAAATTGTAAAAAATACGTATCAAACATGCAGAAATTTATTTTTTTGCAATATTTAGATCTTTGCTTAATTCCTGTTTGTGACCATTTTTATCAATTAATGTTAGGAGCTTCTTAAATTATATGATGCCTTTTTAGTCATTATTTTCTATATTTACATGTAAGGCTAATTTTAATACGGCATCTAAAGCTAGAAATAAAACATTGTTCAAAGCTGTAAAAAGTGGATTCAGGACTGGATAACCCCAGAAAATTAGAAGCTCAACAATTATTACTTCTGAAACTGGCTGTCATTTACATTTTTTACTTCATTTTTTCTTCTGCATTCATCCAATCGGACTTCTAATTCAAACATTTTTAACCTTAATTCTTTGATCAGCTCACCTTCCTTGTCCTTGTCCGGTTCCAGAACCACAGGCAGGATCATATCTCCCTTTCCTGTGATCAGCCAATAAAGATTCATTTCCGGGTAAGTGCTGATAATAATCTCCGCCTTATCTGTTCCGATATGTTTACCGGTCGCTAAAAAACTATTAGAGAAACCTGTGCTCCTATAAAACTGACGCTCACTTATTTTTCTATGTTTAAGGAAAATCTTAATTCTCTCTTTAGTAGTCATGTTATTAAAAAATAAAAAATAATGCTAAAAATAATTAGCATAAAACTAAAAATATTCTACATTTGGCAACTCAAAAAAATACCCTCATAGGTATATAAGGCATTACAAATATAGAAGGTAATAACTTATGTATATGTAAAAATATATACATAACTAACACGAATATAGGTAAATGGATTATAACTCCGACAACAAAGACAATAAAACTATCCAAAGGCAATATCTCGACCAGAGATTAAAGGAGCTAAATATCACTCCACAAAGCAATAAAATTACATTACAAAACCATGGAGAATCCCAAAATGAAGTTTTCTTCGAAGCTGATTCTTATGGAAATATTCTTATCAATTATTACAATATCCACGGCAACAGGGCACAGTTCCGTAAAAACGGAAACAAATGGGAAGAGCGTTTTGTAAGAACCAGGATAAAGGAACCAAAGCCAAATGCAAAAGGGGAGATAAATAAATATCTTTCTCCAAGAGGCAGTGGCTTAAGACCGTTCTTTCCACCACAGATCATCCAAAAGGTAAAGAGTAAGGAAATAATAGAGACCCTTTTTATCACAGAAGGTGAATTCAAAGCTTTTAAGGGAGCATTACACAATATTGATGTGATCGGTATTCCGTCTATTCACGGTTTTTATGATATAGAGAAACACAAGAACCAAAGAATTAAAGTATTGCACTTCGAGATCGAACAACTGATCGAAATTTGCAGGGTTAAAAACCTGGTCTATCTGACAGATGCAGATACGTTGACTGTAAATTATGAATTTCGTAAGGAGATGACCAATAGACCAATGGCTTTTTATAGTGCTGTCAAAAATATCCGGCAATCTTTGAATCCACTTTTAAAAAGAGGAATCTTACAAAAAGTATACTTTTCTCATATTCACTCTAATTTTATGGATTCAGCCAAAGGTCTTGATGACTTGTTAGTAAAGTTTAATCTTTCCCATAAAGAAATTGTGGAAGACCTGTACAAGCTTTCCAAATCCAAAAAGTTTTTTACCACTCAGGATCTGTCGGGAGCAGATTACAACTGGCAACTGGTAAAATATTTTGGCCTGAATAGCGTAAAAACGTTTCATAAAGTATATGCAGATCATATAGAAAACAATAAGTTTAAGTATAAAAATGCTATTTATTATTTTGATAATGAGAAGGTCGTATTTTTCCAACATAAGGATACAGAACAGTTCTTACGGGTTGGGGGCAACTGGTACAAGATTATTTATATCACCAATAAATTTGGCGAATTAGAAAGAGATATCATTCCTTTTCCAAAAACTGAGATTACAGGAGATTACGAAGGTTTTCCCGGATTCTTAAGAGGGATAAAGAAATATGATGCTTTTACAGTGTATCCCAACTGGACAGGAGAACATCAATCCCAGATCAATGATTCTTTCAATCTTTATTCTGAGATGGCATATAAGCCAAAGCAGGGCAGTTGGGAAAACACTTATAAATTTTTAAAGCATATTTTTCAGGGATATGCCTCCATAGATCTTGCAACTGGCAAGGAACACAATATAAAAGGAGATACATTTTCGGTTTTTTTGGATTACCTGACGCTAATCTATGTCAACCCCACCCAAATGCTACCCGTACCTGTTTTGGTAAGTAAAAAACAGGGAACAGGTAAGACTACCTTACTGAAATACCTTGCAGAGATCTATAAAGGAAATTCCACGGTATTGAACAATGCGCAGTTCCAAACAAAGTTCAACCGGCATTATATTACCAAATATCTTATAGGGGTAGATGAAGCCATTATGGGTGCAGACCAGGTAGAGGCAAAAAAGGATAAGGAAAGATTGAAGCAACTGGTTACAGGCGAAGAAGCGCAACTGGAAGACAAGGGGGTGAATTTAAAGAAAATACCATTTTACGGAAAGATCCTGATGACTTCCAACGATGAAGATACGCTTATGAAGATAGATGAAGAAGATACCCGATTTTTTATCATTAAAGTTCCTAGAATTGCTAAGGAAGATAAAAACCCCGATCTGTTTAAAGAACTTAAAAAAGAGATCCCGGCATTGCTCTATTACTTAGAGCAAAGAGAGATCTTTCATAAGAAAAAAGACCGGTTTTGGTTTGAGACAGAAGATTATTTAACAGAACATTTTTATAAGTTAAAAGATGCAACAAAGTCACCGCTTGAAAAGGCCATTGAAGATACTGTAAGGGAAATGTTCTTTACATTTTTACTGCCAGCTGTAAATATGCATCCAGCATTTTTACTAGAATTGATCAATAAGAACCGGGGTAGAAAGTTCCAGATAACACAATTAAAGGACAAGCTAAAGAATGTATATAAGTTAAAACATCAAAAGCAACGCAGGATCAGTATCCCCATTAAATGGGTTCAGGACGGGATGACTAAAAAAGAAGAGATCTATTATGAGAAATTCAGGTTGAGTTATCATGTCTATGATGCTGTAGACTGGTTAACAGAGTCCGAAATAGAAGATCATAAAATCCCTGCAAAAAAAGAACTACCAATAAATTGATCACATCCCTTAATTATAGAACAGTGCATAGAGAGAATATAAGAATTGACAGAACACCAAGAGAACTTTTATATCTAAAGATAGATCCGGGTATCCTGATCGATTACCATGAGGATATATTAAAAAAACACCCTGATAATGTAGGGATCAATTGGTTAGAATACAGTTCAACACACCTGCAACTGGCCATTGATTATATAAAAGCCTTTAATAAGGAAATTGAAATATTAAGGAGGGAAGTCTCTGACAAGATCCGACCACCTTATAAGAACAATTTTGAAGAGAGGGTTTATAACCAGTTGGCAGGCATGCAACCGGGAGAAGAGATCATCTTTAAAAACCATGGATCCGATAATACCAAAAAAATAGTGTCCCTGATAAAAAAATATATGCACTATCATACCGATAGTAACACTATACCATTTCAGGATAGTATTGAATTAGTAAATGGTGAAGTAGGAGTAAGAAAAATGGAATTATAAACCATTAGAAGTATATCCACTATTAAAAAAATAAAAAGAAGAATTTTTATCATGATACAAGACCCAATCACTGGATTATTTTACGAACCATCAAATATCAACACGAATGAAAATCAATATATCACAAAAAGTAATACAAAATGTGACACAAATCAAAAACCGCCTGCAACTGGAAATAAAGCAGCCAGCAACACTAAATACCGAACTCAAAACCAAAGAGCTGAAGCATTTAACCAGAGAGCAATTGGAGATCAAATATCTGGAGCTGGAAAAATATTCATTAAAAGTAGATACCCAGCTGCAAAGACTTAGAAATGCTTTTAGAGAAAAACAAACCGCAGAAAAATATATTAAATCCATATTATAATGATGAAAACAAAACTATTAGACCTGTTAAAAGAAAGAAATGAAATCTATTTAATGGAGTTACCGAGATTACTACCTGAGATCAAAGGTGATTATTCTATCTATATGACGGTTAAAGAGGGTTTTAACCCAAATATACTTTGGAAATCAAATGTATCACAAGAGTTTATAAAATTATTAAACGAACTATTGATCAAAGATGAAGTTATTTCCTGGCAGCCAGTGCCTCTTTTTGAGGGTATCCTAGATAATATACCGTTTATTGCGAATGTCCCTTATGTAGAGAAAAAACAGTACCATACTAAAACAGAATGTTGGTCTTATATAAAGTTAAAACTAAATCAATAGTAACTAAAAATCCCGCCAATCGGCGGGATTTTTTGTATTCATAATAATTCGGAAAAATTAGGATTGTAATACATCAAATAACTTTTGACAGATCGATCTTTGCAACCGGTTCTCCAAATTCATATATTATTCTTCTTACTGCACCGGCATTAATAAACTGTTTATTCCTTAGTTCGGGTAAAAGTATATTTATCCTTTTTTTAAAGTCATTTTCTTCATAAGACTTTGAATAAGCTTTTACTAATGTTTTCCTTTTTGTTCCGGTTGCACCGGCTACTTCGCCGTTATCCTTATAAATAATAAAATCCATAAATATAATATGCTGGGGAGCAGTTAATATTTGTGTGTGACTATTCTTTCAAAAATATAAAATAATTGAGATAAATAGTAGAAAAAACTTTCAAAATATCTTAAGTGTAACAAAGTGTGAAAAAGTTGTAAAAATCATCAAAAAGAATACAAAGTTTTAAAAAGGATCATAAAAGGTTTTAAAACTGTAATAAACTGCAAATCAAAGCTTTTTACCTGTACTATGTTTGTAACTCGAAAGCAAAATAAAGTTACAAAAATTGAACACACACACCCGTAACATTAAAAAAGGAGATCAGTTCCAAAAGTTGATTCCGCAGC
>JBDLJL010000276.1:0-4985 GCA_039714415.1 Bacteroidota bacterium | reverse complement strand
CTAAGTGCTCGTTAAGAAATAACCTTTACATTCAAACTTGTTCTTTTGTCCTTTTTCTGCTTAAAAAAACGCTTTAAATAGCTCGCTATTTGCAGTTTTTTTTAATTTGAAAAAGAACAAAATAACTGCCTTATAATTGTAAACTTTATTACTGAACAAGCACTAAGTTTAAAGTATCTAATAATGATACGACAAGAAAATGGATTGGTCAAATGAAAAGGGAAGATAACTTTAGTTTTAAATTATGTTATATCCGTAATTATTTTCTTGTGAAAGACAATTAAGGTGTTGAGTAATAGTAGATTGTTAGATACTTTAAGGTTTCTCAGTTGCTTTTCTTATTGGTTAATCTATGTAAAAAGTTCGATTTTAGAGCATAGCTCATTAAACCTTTCTTGACTGGTGATAGCCTTAAAAAGCCACCAAGCAATGCCCTCATAAAATTATGACTTTTTTTATTTGGATTATCGAAAATGAAGTTTTGTAAATTACCCCTTTCCAGGGATTGTAAAATTACCCGTTCAAAGGTGTTTTCCGGATGAATAACTCTTTTTTCTCTCTTAACCAGCTTAATAGCTTTTGTGTCACAATTTAGCGAACAAACTCCACAGCCAAGGCAAATGTTCATGTTAACTTTAGGTGTTTTTTTTCTTTTTGTTTCGGGATTATTGTCAGCAACCATCTCAATTACATTTACCGGGCATGCTTTAGCACATTTGGCGCATCCGGTACAAAGGTCTTCATTTACTTCTGCGATATAAGTTGATGTAACAATTGTATTGGGATAACCATGCTGGCTTACACCTAACAATAAATTGCAACAGCAGCTGCAACACTGACAAATAAAAGACACATTATTCTGTACATTATCGGCATTTAGTACCAAATTGTGTTCTTTTGAGATGGCGAGGTTGTCCAACATTTCACTTTTTGATATTTCCCGGGCAAAATTGTTCCGAATAAGGAAATCCGCTCCTGTTCCAAAGGATGAACAAGTTTCAAGAGGTGCTTCACATTTTTTTAGATCAAGGTGCATTTTTTCATGCCTGCATGAGCAAATACCAACCGCAAATTTGTTTGATTTTTCAACTATTTCAGTTGCTTTTTCGTAATCAAGTATTTCCACATATTCCGAAGGAAGAATGGTTTCTGCATGTGGGATTGTTCTTGCTATAGAAACCTTTTCATTATTACCAAAGTTTGCGTCATAAAAACCACCGGGCATTTGCATATATTCATGAAACAAATGTGCCCATTTTTTTGTGTCCAGACCATCTCCAGTTCGCATCATAGTATATTCAAATATACCAATGGCCAGTGGTGAAACAATATACAAAAACTTATTTTTTACCTTTATATCAGCAACTAAGCCTTTTATACAAAGTGATTTTAATAGTTTTTCAAGCCTGGTTTTATCCATGCCAGTTGAGCGCTGGATTTTATTAAAGCTGGAAAGGGAATAAGGCATTTTAACAATAAGTTCTGCCTCGTCCCGTGTGTAAAGCGCAGTTAATATAGCATAAAACTGCTTATTCATTGGAGTTCTTACGGTTGAACCATCAATTTTTTTACCGAGCTTTTGATAGATGTCTTTGCTAACTATGTGTCCCATGATTTAAGTTTTGAACTACTAATGTGAGTTGTAATTATCAGGTTTCAAGCAACTTGCAATTATAGGGGCAAAACAATAATAAATATTCTATAAAGTCATTTTAAACTATTTCCATTTTATTTCATCATATTCTACCAAAAAAGTTGAAACTTCTACATTATCTATATTTTCAGTTTGTTCTTTTACCGATTCAGGGTATTTTATATTTTTAGGGCAAAAAACTATATAAAGGCCTTTATTTAACTCAAGACTTTTACAATAATATGCAATTTGTTTTTTACCATCAATGAACTTACTTGGGCTATAGTATACTTTTGTTTCAATTAAGAATTCTTTTCCGTCAAAATTTAAAATCATATCACTTTTACCCAAACCTGTATCAGCTTCCCTGTATATTTTTCCTTTAAGCTCTTGTACAACAGCAGTAATAAATGTTTCAAAGCTATATATTAAAGCACTCTCTTTTATTGACTTATAATTGCCGTTTTTGTCTTTTTCTAAAAACACTTTAAAACTTCTGCGTTTGACATACTCTTTATAAGAAGAAATTAATTTTTCGATTTTAAAGTTACCATTGGAATCAAAATATTCTTCACTGAAAATTGTTCTGCTAATTTGACTTTTTTCCCCATTTGTGTATGGATAAAAAGCATCATATAGCCTTTTTTTATAAAATGGAACCCAGAAAATTACAAATCCGTTTTCATCTTCTTTTATTAATCCATTTGTATGAAGTAATTTAATACTTTCCCTGTCTATTTTAAAAGGTATTTTATCTTCTGTGAAAAGCAATCGTTCAACAAAACTACGTTCTTCTCTTGCTCTATTCAGGATGTTTGCAAAATTTTTATCTATCGCAATATTCAAATACCAATGCTCAACTTTTAAATAATCATCGTAAGTTAATATTTTTTTATTGGGATAATCATCAACAAGTTTTTTTGCAAAACCATTTACTAAACCAGGTTGATTGGCTGTTATTTGGCAGATTTTGTTTTTTACTTTTTCTTCAAATAATTGCCCTGTTTCGTTTTCATGTTGTAGAAGAAGTTCATGTACTTCTTCTATAGTAAAATATGGAACATTTAAGTTATCTGCAATATTAAAAGGGCTGGCGTTATCACTAACCACACCTACAATATTTGAAACACCAACAAGGATTACACTTTTTAAGCAATGGTCTTCTCTTGAATGGTAAGCGTTTCTAATAGAGTGTAAAAAATCACCAAAATATTCTTTATTAATCCCTTCTACCTCATCAATTATTAATACACATTTACTTTCTTTATTATTCTGAATTAACTCAAAAACATGAGAGATGTTTGTTTCTTTTGAATAATCGACTTTCCATTTTTCTCTTAGATGCCTTGTTAAACTAAGCAAAAATGTTTCTATCGGGGCATTTTTAAAATTCTCAAAATTAATATGGGCAACTTTATAGTCCTCTTTTTCTAATTCTACTGCAAGTTGTCTGAAATATGTACTTTTGCCTGTTTGGCGGGGTGCCCAGATTGTAAAATATCTTTCTTTTTGTACAAGGTCGATCCCTTTTTCTATTAAATTTTTACGTAGAATTGTATAATGTTGTTCCGGAATATTTGGTCCTGATGTATTAAATTCTTTCATTGCAGGAAATTAATATTTATTCAAAGTTAAGAATTATTGTCGAATATAACGGATACTTTCTTTTAAATACCCTTCAAAACCCCCGTCCGCTCATTAAACTCGTTTATTAATTCATCCCAACGGTGAACCTGATTAAACATTGTGTCCCAAATTTTTCGGTCGTACCATAATTGTTCAAGTTCTTCAACTTCTTTGGCTTGCTGTTCTACCCAGGTAAAATATTTCAGATTATGAATAGCCCTTCTGTCCTGATAGTTTAATTCACGCATATTATCTATTTGCTGGCCGAGTATGCATTTTTCAAAATCTTTAGCTGCCTGGATTTCAGTGTAATCACCTCTTTCTGCTCTTAATTCATCAATTCGTGACAAGTACATTTCGGATGAATCTGTTGCTATTGTTAAAATGATATCTTCAGATGTCATTTCGTAATATTTTGCGGTTTTAATTGCTGAAAGTAGGTTGCCAATTCCGGAAATACCCAAAAGAGGCAAAATCTGAATTAATTCATCACTAATTCCTTGAGATTTCAGATATTTCTTCCCTTCTTCCTCGTTAAATAAACGTAAAAGGCGCATGGTATCTTCATCATCAATGGCGGTAACCGCATCGGTATTTTTTACATTATGAATCCAAGGAATATGTTTATCGCCGATTCCTTCAATACGGTGGGCACCAAAACCATTTCGTAATATGGTAGGGCATTGCAAAGCTTCCGAAGCAATTACTTTGCTGAAAGGGTGAATGGTTTTTAGATAATCGCCAGCCGCAATTGTCCCTGCAGAACCGGTTGCAGAAACATAGGCCGCGAACTTACTATTTTTTGTTTTTACTAAATTGTAAACTTCTTCTATGGCATTTCCGGTAATATTGTAGTGCCAGGCCGAATTCCCAAACTCATCAAACTGATTGAAAATAACTACATCATCCCTTGTTCTGCGAAGTTCCCAGCATTTATCGTATATTTCTTTAACATTGGATTCACTTCCAGGTGTAGCTATAACTGTTGATTCTGCTTCATCACGTAACCACTCAAACCGTTCACGGCTCATTTCTTCAGGTAAAATGGCAATTGCTTCTGTATCCATTAGCTTGGAATCGAAAGCTCCACCCCGGCAATAATTCCCTGTTGAAGGCCAAACAGCTTTATGAAATGAAGGATCAAATTCACCGGTGGTAATTCTTGGCGCCAAACATCCATAAGCTGCACCTACTTTATGTGAGCCTGTCGGAAACCATTTACCAACCAATAACACAATTCGGGCATCAACACCGGTAAGCTCTTTTGGGAGTTCCAAATAATTGGGTTTTCCATACGATCCACCATATTCTTTTGGTTCATTTTTCCATGTTATCCGGAACAAGTTCAAGGGGTTAAAATCCCAAAGGCCAACATTTTTAAGTCTATCCTTAATTTTTGATGGAATTAAATCCGGATTTTTCTGCTGGGCGAAAGTGGGAAGAATAATTCCTTTTTCACGGTATCTTTTTATGGCATTTTCTAATGCTTTTTTGTTAGTGATTTCTGTTATTGGTTTTATCATAATATTTTATTTTTATATTTCGCGCAAAGCCGCAAGGGCGCAAAGCTTTAACTTTTAGTAATGCTAATTCTTTGTATTTTTCTCTTCCTTGGCGTCTTAGCGTGAGTTCTTTTATTTCACGCGAAGCCGCAAAGTCGCAAAGATTTTATAATTAAATTAGTTTATTTTTTATTGTCCTCTTTTCCTTGGCATCTTAACGTCTT
>JBDLJL010000275.1:0-5015 GCA_039714415.1 Bacteroidota bacterium | reverse complement strand
ATATTACGCAAATTAAAAATAATATTGAAGGAGCAACTCCATTAAAGTATCCAGGTGTACATTATCATGCCAATCAATACCCTCATCAAAAATATGTTGCGGGAGAACAGTATATTGACATGGTGAGCGATTGGTTTTACGCTAATTCAAATGACAATGACGTGCATGAACACTTTAAATGTCTTGAAGAAATAGCGCTTAGTAAAGCTTATGTTGCAGAAAAGGCAAATGGAGAAATCTTAAGTTATAACTGTTCCGCAATTCGTGAGAATGATAAAATAAGCATTACGCCGAACGAAGACCTTACTAGCAAAGTGCACCTAAATCTTAAATTCAAAACTACTGTTGAGGTACTTTTTAAGTCAAAAACCGTAACAAAGAAAGTAAATACTCAAATGACATGGATAACTATAAATAACTGAGTTCAATAATATATAAAAATAATAGCCGAAACAGTAGTGATCTTTAAGCTTGTAGCTCGCTTCACCTTTCGTGTAACTTGACAGAAAAGTGCCACGCATTCGGCTACTATTCTTATACTAGGCCGTTGGCAATTATTTAAAATGAAAAGCGAGAGACGATACGATATTGACTGGATAAGAGTCTTGGTGTTTGATTTGTTGATTATTTTCCATATTGGAATGTTTTTTAACACTTGGGATTCTCAGGTTAAAAACAACATCACCATACACTGGCTGGCGTATCCGATGCAATTTTCAAGCCTTTGGCGACTGCCTATTTTATTTGTGGTGTCGGGTATGGGGACACGGTTTGCTCTCTCTCATCGAACCAGTGGCCAGTACATTAAAGAGCGATTTATACGCCTGTTTATTCCGCTACTCGTCGGTATTTTAGTTATAGTGCCGCCACAAGTGTATGTAGAAAGATTGGCTGATGGCGATTTTTCGGGTAGCTTTTGGGCGTTTTATCCACATTTTTTTGAGCCTGTCTATCCGAAAGGCAATTTGAGTTGGCATCATTTGTGGTTTTTGCCCTATTTATTTATTATGTCTATAATTGCCACACCGCTTTTTATAAAATTGCGTCGAGATAACAATTTTTTTTCGCAATGGTTGCGACATCGTTTTACACAATCGCCCTATTACTTGTATCTTTTCACCATACCATTGTTAGTGGTTGAAGTTACTATGGAGCCAATATTCCCAATCACCCGGGCGTTAATAGGCGATTGGTATGCCTTGGTTTATTACTTTTTATTGTTTGTTTCAGGATATGTCTTAATTACAATTGGTCAGCCGTTTTGGAAATCAATTGATAAAATAAAAGGCATAGCACTGTTCGCTGGTTTAGTGAGTTTTCAGATACTCTGGTGGCTATGGACTACTTTTGATAGCCATGTTTTGATACCTATTTTTAAAATTATGATGATGTGGAGCATTATTCTTGCCATTTTTGGGTATTGCGCCAAGTATTTAAACAAAGTCAGTCGCATTTTAAAATATAGAAATGAAGCGGTGTATCCCTTTTACATTATCCATTATACGATTATTGTCCTTATTGGTTTTTGGTTGATGAACGACCCAATGCCTGTTTTCTTGAAATTTGTGATAATGATTGTTGGTACGTTTGGCGGCTCGTGGTTGTTTTTTGAAATGGTGAAACGAGTGTGGTTTTTAAGGCTGCTGTTTGGACTGAAAAGAAAGTAAACAATTGCTATCGTATATAGTTTGTGGTAGATAAGGTGCAAAATATGAGTGACTCAGTATTAAATAAACTTCATCGTAAATTGAAAATTTTTGCTCCGAAAACCGCCACAAACCATATATGTAACCGCTGACTACAAATTAGCTTTTCCTTGTTTTGATTTCCACCAAAGATAGAATGTTAGTGTTGCACTAATTATTGCCATTCCAAACAATAATATTAATATGGGAACAATAGATTGATTATATTTAAGATACAGCCAGCCAATAATTTCTTCCTGAAATATCGGGCCGATTGAACCTGTTCCATTTATGATACCGGCAGCGACTAAAGCCCCACGTTTTGTACCTACATCAATAGCACCAACACCTGAAATCAAAGAGTCCGGCCCGTAAAGCATAAATCCGGCTAAACCCATTGAGATAGTAAAAAATAAGACACTTGTTGCACCTTTAAAATACATTAATGCAAATGCAAGGGCCATTAAACTTAGCATAATAGCTGATATTAATGAACGTCGTCCCTTAAAAATTTTATCCGAAGCATAACCCGCGAATAAAACACCTGCAAAACCTGCCATATCAAACACTGTTGATAAATATCCGGCATTGCTGACTTCCATATCAAAATTCTTGTTCAGGAAAAAGGGTACCCAGCTCCAAAGTGCATATCGTAAAAACTTGATGGTAAAATAGATTAGCCCCATGGTAATAACCGTAGTCCATACATCCTTTGACCATCCTAATTTATCAGAACCTTCTGCTTCTTCATCAACTTTTTTACTCTCTGAATTATCATCTTCATCTTCAATTGGTTTCAAACCAACATCTTCCGGTCTGTTAGGATGAAGAAATAAAACAATAGTCCAAATAATTAGCAACACTATTGAAGCTCCAAAGAATGACCATCTCCAGCCAAATTCACCAAGCATATAAGCTGCAAAAGAGGTTGCCACAATTGATCCTACCTGGTAACAAGTAGCCCAAAACCCCAGGATTGTCCCCCGTTTTTTTCTTTTAAACCAAAATGCAAGCGAACCTATGCATCCCGGCCAACCTGTTCCCTGGGCTAAGCCATTTAGTGCAAGAAAGAGAAAAATTGTCCAGAAACTATTTGAAATACCAAAAGCAAAATTGCAGGTTAAGGAAATTCCCATTCCTATTAGAAGTAACAATTTAGGTCCCAGCTTTCTGCCAAAATAAGCACTTGTATATTGACCTATCATGTAAAACGTCAGGTAGGCTGTACCTAGATGAGCCAGGTCAAGTGCTGTAAATCCAAGCGAATCTGCAAGCGGACTTTTTACTACATAAAATGCTTTACGTGCAAAATAATAACCAACATAGGCAAGCCATGTGGCACTAAATATTTTTATTTGCCAGTCTCGTAAAGAACTTTTCTTGCCAAATAGTTTTGTTATCATTAATTAGAATTTGGGATTACAAGTTTCTCAAGCCAGTTTTTAAACTCCAATTGCCTGATATCATCGGATAAAACATCTTCATCAATACCATATTTCCAGCGTAAATCTTTTCTGGTATTGTCATTAAAAATCTTTTCAAGATCTTCTACATATGTCATCAAATCACCATTACCCTTAAAATAGTTTTGCTTTGTTAATTTCTCTTCTCTTGCAATTATTAATCTGGCAACTTCGTGCAGGTCGTATTCCGGATGATATTGGGGTGCCCAAAATACACCTTTTTTGTGCTTTACTGATACAGACTGAATCCTGGTAAATTCATTTGATGCCAGCCATTCACCTCCTTCAGGTAATTTGGTTATTTCATCATCATGACTGATAAAACCATCGAAAACCGGAGGTTTACCTTCATACATTGGGTGTTTAAGTCCTTCCGGTGTAAGATATATTTTTCTTGCCAAACCAATTTCTCTTCCTTTTGGGTTTGGTTTTACCTCACCTCCAGCAGCATAAACGGCAATTTGCGCAGCCCAACAACTTCCAAACTGAGGCACGCCGACTTCGTAGGAAAGTTTGCAAAAATCAACTAATCTTACAGCACGCTCATCATGATCATGATATACTGTAAGGTTACATCCAGGCCAAAGAACACCATCATATTGTTTTATTTCTTCTGCATTAGGAAGAACCACACCTTCGTCGCTCGAATAAAAAATGTCATATTCTGCGTCAGGCATATGTTGTAATAGCATATCTGCATACAATACACCGGCTTTTCTCATTCCTACTGTATCAAACTGGTCACGGCTAACTTTTGGGTAGCCGTCAAGTATAATAAATTTTAATTTCTTCATTTGTCTATATTTCCTTTATAAAAAGTCTCGTTGTGGTTTTCTTTTGATTATTTTCTTTATAAAACCATTTATGATGATAGATTTTTAATCAAATCTGGTAATTCACTATAATTTTCAAAAAAAGCATCGGCATTGTTTCGGTCACTTCCACGATCAAGGGCAGCAAGGCACAAAATTGAATGCATTCCCATTTTCTTAGGACCAAAAATATCATTATGTTCCCTATCGCCAATGTGTACCATTTCGTTGAATTCAACACCTAAGCCTTTTTGGGCTGCATTAAATACACATTCGGCTGGTTTTGAGCAACCGGCTTCGTCAGAAAAGACAAATGTGTCGAAATATTGCAAAAGCCCTTCGCCTTCAAGCAATTTCCGTAAAACAGTACCGGGGCTGAATATTGTATCGGATATAACCGCTAGTTTGTAATCTTTACTTAGGTTTTTTATAGCTTCGTGTACACCATCAACAAAATTTGGACGGAATTCCAACTCCATTTCCTCATGAAGTTTTACTAATTCCGATAATTCATCTTCAGGAAGTTTCACGTCTAAACCTTTTAGGATTATTTCCATTCTATCTCTCACCTCCCAGGTAATATGTTGGTCGTGCCATACTTTTCTAAAAGCAGCATCCTGGGCATCATAAACCGCATTTACTATTTCTTGTGAAACCTGCTTATGTTTATCAACAAACCGCTTTACTAATTGTCTTCTTTCAACAGGTTTTGATGGCCTGCCGGCTGCTTTTCTTTTTGGTTCATCAGTATCGTCAATAAATACAGTGTCCCAAAGGTCAAATGTTATTGCTTTTATCATGAATTTATTCTGTTTCATTTGATTTTATATTAGACGTAACCTATAAGCCCTTCATCGTTAGGGGTTGCTATCGAATTGTTACGAGTTACGAGTTGCGGGTTTAACCTGTAACCTGTAACTCGTTTTTCAACAAAAATAATAGTTTATAGTAAATTATTAATTATTTGTGTAACATCTCCTTTTAAAACTGTTTTGGGATTTAAAGGACGACAAGGATCACCCATGGCATATTCTTCAATACCCGCAATATCTTCT
>JBDLJL010000274.1:0-5038 GCA_039714415.1 Bacteroidota bacterium | reverse complement strand
GCGTCCCATAACAAGGAGGCCCGAGTTTTTGGGTTCACCCATGATCGGGCCGTCTCCCTGCATGCCGACAACTCCGTCAATGATTGCAAAATGAGGTTTTACACTCGCATTTATATCAAATATTGCCTGGTTAATACCTGCCCAGTGTAAAACATTTTTGGGCCATCCATAATAACTTCCCGGCATTATACCGAATAGATTTTTCATTGAAAGGGTGACGCCTGCCCAGTGGTGGGTTTTCATCTTGGCCATGGAAACTATCCAGTCAACGCGTTTGAGGATTTTCGGCAATACCATATTATTACCAAGACGGGACATTCCTCCCATGTTCTGCATGGTATAAACATCATCATAGTTAATATCAATAAATCGGATCGGGTTTTCTTTTAGTACCTGAGAAAGACCTGATTCTTCTACAAGCAGGAGTGAATCCCTGCAATGCCCAGGACCTTCCGCAATCAGAACCTCTTTTGCCCCAAGACTAAGGAATGCTTCTGCTGCACCATGAATGACCATGGGATGGGTATTTATATGAATGGCTCCTTGGTGCGTTTCAACCAGGTTGGGTTTTAAAAGTATGCGTTTGCCTTTTATTTCCTGTGGAGTTATTCCAAGTTCCCTGAGCCCGGATAAGATGATTTTAGAAAAATCTATTGTATAATTGTCAGTTTTTGCAATAAATGTTTCTGTCCTGTATTTAAAGTTTTTGTACAGTTCAGGCAGTTTTATTATGCTGAAACCAGCAACACTTCCTGCAAGAGTTATCCCAAAAAATTCCCTTCGTGTCAGAAAAGGTTTTTTTATAATATTGTTCTTGCAGTCTTTCATTTTATCAGATCCACAAGTCCGTTATCAGCACTCAGGGCAATGAGCAGCAAAGACAACTGCAAAGTATTATAGGTTCCAAAGATCTCCTGCTGTTTAAGGCATCTGTCAATCAAGCCTGACTTGTCATCAGGAACAATCCCCCAAGCTCCAAGCCCCAACAGTCCCCATCCCAGTGAAAAGGGTGTTTTCAACTCTTGAATTTTATTTTGCAGATACTCCAGACTTTTTTTAATAGCGTTTTTATCAACTTTTTTATACAAAGCACATAGAGCAATGCCGGTTGATTCTGGCATAGGTCGCAGTTGCCGGCCAAAGACTGTGGTATTCCCGTAATTCCAGCCGCCAAAATCCAATTGTCTGTCCAGCAGCATTTTTTTTGCTTCTTCTACGCGGGGATGATTGCCTTTACCGGCTATTTCAAGGGCAATGACTGCCATTGATGTCGGTTCAACCCATGAATGTGTGTTTTCAATCCAGGGCCATCCTTTAATTGCCGGATCATGCCTTGTTATAGAATTATTTTTTTTCCAGTGCCGCCCGGAAAAATCGAGCATAAAATCAACAGCCCTGTTCTGGTTATCCCGGAATTTTTTCTCTTTATGCCAGGCCATAACTGCCAGGGGTGTAGGCCACCAGGTCCTGGGTTGATCAATTTTTAGAGTTACACGGCCATCAGACATTTGAGTTTGTTTAAGCTTTTCTCTGGCTAAGTTAATTGATACATCATTGATATTTGCATTAGAAAGAGCAATAACAGCCCAGGCAGTGGCATCAGGACGGTAACTGCCGTTTTTGTGGATTGCAAATCCATTGTCAGGCAGGCTGTTTTTTTTGATGATTGCTGTAATATCTTTAACTAATTTATCAATGAGATTCATTCCCTGATTTTTACCATTTAAATTTTTTGTCAAAAAAAGTAAAATCAGGATAATTAAAATTTGATTGCAATGCAATATTATTCTTTTCGTTATATTTTTTTCATATTATTGTTACATTTTTTACATAATTTATTATATTTTTTACATATAAATTTTGTTTCGACGTATAGAGGTTTTCAAAAGTAACTTTTTTTATTAAAAATATTTAAAATGCTTGACAGGTTGACCAAAACAGTAATAGTAATTCCCGCAGGAATTAAAATTGCCTTTTAGTTTAAATTTTGTTTTTATGGCACATAATTTGCTTTGGATAACAATATTAAAAGATTCAAAATAGTTAAAAGACAAAATTAGAGCACTAACCACTAACAAAACTGTGTAAAACACACAGAAAGGAGAAACAAATGCAAAACATGATGAAAAAAATTGTTAATTTTTTGAAGGATGAAGAAGGTGCCACAGCTGTTGAATATGGTCTTATGGTGGCATTGATTGCGGCTGTTATTATTACTGCAGTCACATTACTTGGTTCCAATACCAGTACAAAATTCAATGATGTAGCTGTTAAAGTTGGAGCTGCGAGCTAAGTAAATAATTTTATTGCCCGGTCATTATTGCGTATAATGTGATTGGGCAATAGTTCGTTCATGAGATAAAAATTACTAATTTTCCAGTTTATTCAAAACAAAAATTGTATTTTTCTTATTTTCGTATGTGAGACACCAGTCAGGAGAAGCTTTCATTAATGTGCTTAAACGCTGGCTTGACACAATAGCTGAAGTAATATCGTATTTTGTTAAAATGGTTTGCCATTTGGGTTTTGCTAATAAAATTTCCATGTATTCGTCAATGTAAAAATCATCACCGTAAAAATCGTTTCTGTCATCACCGAAAATTTTAATTTCAGGCCAGAAATGATAAATTAACGCGCCTCCAATATTTTCTGTGTTAAAAGGTCTTGAGAATTTTTTAATATTGGCTTCAATATAAGCACCCGCTCCGGCTGTAAGGTGCTGACCATAAAGGTCTTTTTTAAATAAACCTGTAGCTGTCATGCTTAAAATAACCAGAGTGATACAAATTATCGGTATCCATATCCAATCACTTTTAAGTTTGTGCTGCTGAGATGCAAGCTCTCTGGAACGTTTTGTAAACAAGTTATCATATTTATTGACGATTTGTGTCAACTCTTTGGACAAAATAGGGACAGCCAATAGACAAAACAGGAAAATATGGCGTACAGCATGAAAGGATTGATAAATAAAAAATATAATTAAAATGAGTTCAAATAAACTTGTTTGATGCTTTTTGCGGCTTATGAGTAGAAATAAAGCAAGAACTAAAAATTTAAAAACCATTTCACCTGAATACGGAGAGTTAAAATTAGGACTGACATATTCAGCCATCATGTGTAATGAATCAAGTCTCAGATAGTGTAAAATTGATAAATGAAGATTCCATCCAAAAGGATTGACCAGGCTTGCCAGGAACAGGGCAATTCCAAAAAGAAAATATGTCTTTGCACGATCCTTATCATCTGTTTCTCTGAAATAAAAGAAACGTCCTGAATAGCTCAGGAATGCTATACCGGTAACGGCGATTCCTGCAAGAAAGCCTCCATGAAGATTGCTCCATAAACTCATTACAGGAATAAATAAGAAAAGAGAACGGGCAGTGATTTGTCTCTGTTCATAGGAAAATATTCTTTCCAAAAGCAGGATGAAAAAAAGATATGTAAAAATATGAGGTCTTGCATGGCAGTGGCCAAAGAGTCCGAAAAAAGTAAGGAACAGTAATAATACAGCTATATAAATATTGGAACCTTCTTTTATCATTCTTTTATATGTCAAGACCGGCAGGCTCCCATATATTAATGCAGTGGCCGCAGTTAACAAAGGCAGTCCCCCGATTTTTTCAAGCCCGGCAGCAAAGCATTGAAACAGCCATTCATAGGTCGTCCACTCCTGCCCCGGGCGGGTAAATGAAAAAATATCATGGTTGAGGAACTCTTTATTATCTATTATATAATGGCCGCTTATCAGATGCCATCCTATCCCTGGATCTTTGAGCATTGCATCAGGATAAAACAATACCAGAGCAGGATAAATTATAAAGCTCATTGCTGCGAAACTTGGAATAATCAAATTATAGAGGTTATGTTTTCTGTCAGCTGTATTTTTCATTTCAGAGTATTTTTAAATAGAAAATATATAATTGTCAATATATTGACTCTTTCTGACAATTTAACATATTAATATCTTTCCCAACAACAAACAGCATTGTGATGGTTAAAATATCCAACGCTATAATGAAAAGTATTAGCTAATAAAATTATTTGGTAGTATAAAATTTTATGTTTAATATGGCATAAACTTTGCATTAACTGTTGGTATAGTTTTAATAGATCATAAAAATTATCTAATTTAAATGTGGAATGAATTATTATAGGCAGTTTTATGGTGCACTGATTTTTAATCATTCAAAATGAGAGGGTAAAATGAAAAAAATATTAGAATTCATAAACAGTGAAAAAGGTGCTACTGCAGTAGAATATGGTCTTATGATCGCACTAATAGCAGTAGTGATTATTGCGGGTGTTTCTTTACTTGGAAGCAATACCCGCGATAAATATTCTATGGTCGGCAGTGTAATAGGTGCAGCAAGCTAAATAGAAACATAAAGATTGTCTTTGTAAGGGAAAACAGCGATAGCTTATGACTAATCTGATAAACAACATTGGTTTTTCACAAATTTATATGAGCATAATTCTTATTCTTGCCGGAATCATTGATTATAAAAAACAGAAAATACCAAATTATCTTACTTTTCCCACGGTTATTACAGCATTTATTTACCATTGTTATTTAACCGGAATGGATGGTTTACTGTTCAGTATATCAGGCATGTTTACAGGGTTTGCACTTTTGATTATTCCTTATATCATGGGTGGTATGGGAGCCGGAGATGTGAAGCTGCTGGGGGCTCTTGGTGCATTTGTAGGATATAAAAGCATTATCTTTATTTTTCTGTTTACAGCCCTTTTTGGCGGGGTATATGCAATACTGATTTATATACGGTTTGAAAAATCATTAAAAGTTTTTTTAAAAAAGGCTTTTAATACAGTGTTATCCATAGTACTAACTAAGAAATATGATCTAGAACCTGAAAATAAAGGCAAAAGCAAGCCAAAACTGTGTTATGGAATTGCAATTGCTCTGGGGGGATTTTTATACATGGGTTTAACCATCTATGGCTACGATTTAGCCTGAAAGAAGGAGAACAATATGACCAATTTAAAGGCTTTTATTCCTATTTTACTTTCGATCCTTATT
>JBDLJL010000273.1:0-5067 GCA_039714415.1 Bacteroidota bacterium | reverse complement strand
CCTTGAAAACCACTTTGATAAGCGTCTTGATCCAAGCCTTTTAGTAGATGATGCAAAATCGGTTATTTCTGTATTGTTTAATTATTATACTGATGATATACAAACAGACCCTGATGCACCAATTATCTCGAAGTATGCTTATGGAAATGACTATCACCATGTGATTAAAGAGAAATTGAATTTGCTTTTCGATTTTATAAAAACAAAAAACAAAAATGTAACGGGCCGTGTATTTGTTGATTCGGCACCAGTTCTTGAACGAGCCTGGGCAAAACAATCCGGTTTGGGCTGGATAGGTAAAAATGGCATGCTTATTAATAAAAAAATCGGTTCTTTTGTTTTTATTGCTGAATTGATAATCAATTTGGAACTGGAATATGATACACCAATTAATGAATATTGCGGAACATGCACCCGTTGTATTGATGCGTGCCCAACCAATGCTATAATTGATGATAAAATAGTTGATGGGAGCAAGTGCATTTCATACCTCACCATTGAATTGAGAGGGGAAATACCTCTGGAATTTGAAGGGAAGCTTCAGAACATGGTTTTTGGTTGTGATATTTGCCAGGATGTATGCCCACATAATTCCAAAGCGAAGCCACATGAACATGAAGGACTAAAACCAATACGAGCTCTTCTTGAAATGAATAAAAATGATTGGTGTCGATTAGATAAATCTGGCTTTAATCAACATTTTAAAAAATCTGCAATTAATAGGACCCGTTATGCCGGTTTAAAAAGGAATCTTAACTTTCTTAAAGTTAAATAAAAATGCGGTCGCCAAAATTAAATTATTACATTTGCAGGGTCATTAACTATAAATTTTTGAATGTCTTCTTTAAAAAGAATAAAAGAACCAATTAAAGACGAAATTAAGGAGTTTGAGAAGTTTTTCAAGAACTCAATGCGTAGTAAGGTTCCTCTGCTGGATATAATAACCAATTATATCATAAGAAGAAAAGGCAAGCAAATACGCCCTGTTTTTGTATTTCTATCAGCCAAATTACATGGTGGAATTACCCAATCTACCTATAACGCTGCTACACTTGTTGAATTAATGCATACCGCTACCCTGGTTCATGATGATGTCGTGGATGAATCATATCAACGTAGGGGTTTTTTTTCTATTAATGCTCTTTGGAAAAATAAAATTTCGGTTTTGGTAGGTGATTATCTCCTTTCTAAAGGATTACTATTGGCTGTTGATAAAGAAGAGTTTGATATATTGAAAATTGTTTCGGATGCGGTTAAAGAAATGGCTGAAGGTGAATTATTGCAGATAGAAAAAGCACGTAATCTGAATACTAATGAAGAAATTTATTTTGAGATTATCAGGAAAAAAACAGCAGCCCTTTTAGCAGCATGTACAGCTGCAGGTACTAAATCAGCTAATGCAAGTGATGAAACTGTTGAAAAAATGCGCTCATTTGGTGAAAATATTGGTATTGCTTTCCAAATTAAAGATGACCTTTTTGATTACCAAAAAGATAATATTACCGGAAAACCAAGTGGTAATGATATACAAGAGAAGAAAATGACTTTACCTTTGATATACACCTATAATCATTCTACGGGAAGCAAAAAAAGAGAAATAAAAAAAACCATTAGTAAACATCATAAAAATAGTAAGAAAGTTCATAAGGTAATTGACTATGTTAATGGGAATGGCGGAATACAATACGCTGAGCAGAAAATGATTGAATATCGGGACAAGTCTCTTGATATTTTAGATGAATTTCCTGATAGTGAAACAAAAGAAGCTTTAATTGAATTGGTGAAGTTTACAATTGACAGGAAAAAGTAAAAAAACAAGATTTTTAAAAATAATTCCTTACTGCAAAGTTTCAACAAGTTTTTGATATCAACAGTTCATAGTCTTCAGTCAGCAGTTTATACAATTGCAACTATTTGCAAGAATAAAATACAAAATATGCAAAAAATAAATCCTTTTATATCAATTGTTATCATTTTCGCATTTATTTTAAATGCTTGCAAAACAAATGTGCCGGTAGCTGAAAATATAATAAACAACCAGGAACATTTGGTACTATCCACACTTTGGTTTAATGAATCTGCTGAAATGCAGGCAAGTTTCATCCAAAATTATATGCTGGCAAAGTTAATGATTGACAAACATTTATCCTTACAAAAGGAATCATCAAAAAAACCTGCTGTCATTCTTGATCTTGACGAAACTGTTTTAGACAACGTGCCGTATCAGTATAAACTTATTGCAACACAAAAAGAATACACATTTGAATCGTGGACAAAATGGGTAAATCTTGCTCAAGCTAAAGCACTTCCTGGTGTACTTGACTTTACTAATTATGCAAAAAGCAAAGGTGTGGAAGTTTTTTATATCTCAAATCGTCAGGCGCCTGATCATTTAGATGCGACCATTAAAAACTTACAAAAACTAAATTTCCCAAATGCTGATAAAGAGCATACTTTTTTGAGAACAACAACCAGCAACAAGACGGAAAGAAGAAACAAAGTTTTAGAAAAGCATGAAATCATCCTACTTATAGGAGATAATCTTACTGATTTTTCAGAGATTTTTGCAAATAGGGGAGATGATATGGGAAAAAAAGTTGTTCAAAAAAATAAAGACCTGTTTGGAACAAAGTATATTATCATGCCTAATCCCATGTACGGTGAATGGACAAAAGCTATCTATAAAAATAGCTATAAATGGACTCCCGGGCAGTTAGACAGTTTAAGGAAAGCTATGATTGTTCCGGGGTACTAAATCGTCAGGCTTTATACTCGTCAGACCACTCCAAGTGGTCAGACGAGTTGGAGTTGGAGTGGTCTGACCACTTTCCGTCCGACTCAATCCTGATAAATCAATACTTCTTTCTCTCCAGTTGATTTTAAAAACCCACGGAACATACCAGGTGTATTAAAAGGCATAGCAATGTTCCCATCTTTGTCAACTGAGACCAATCCACCTGTACCACCAACCGCTTTAAGTTTGTTATTAATGATCTCATTCCCGGCATCTTGTAAGCTTAGGCTTTTGTATTCCATAAGTGCTGAAACAGAATAAGCAACCACATAACGGATAAAAAATTCACCATGACCTGTGCATGAAACCGCACAAGTAGCATTGTTTGCATAAGTTCCGGCGCCTATTACAGGAGAATCACCAATACGTCCGTATTTTTTATTTGTCATACCACCAGTCGAAGTTCCGGCAGCAAGGTTACCATATTTATCTAAAACAACACAGCCAACTGTACCGTGCTTTTCTTTTTCATTTTCCAGCTTCTTTTTTTCTCTTTCTATTACTTCTTGAAGGCTTTTCCATCTTTTTTCAGTGTAAAAATACTTGGGGTCAACAATTTCCAAGCCTTGCTCTTTAGCAAATTGAGAGGCACCTTCGCCTGAAAGCATCACATGATTAGATTTTGTCATAATTTTATAGGCCAGTTCAATCGGGTTTTTTACATTACTAACACCTGATGCTGCCCCCGCATTTAATGTTTTACCATCCATAATGGAAACATCCAGTTCGTTTTTACCATTATGTGTAAAAACCGCACCTTTCCCGGCATTAAAAAGAGGTGAATCTTCCATTACTTTAATTACGGATATTACAGTTGCAATTGCGGTTCCACCATTCTTCAAAATTTCATTTCCTGTATCAAGGGCTTCATTTAATTTTTTAATATATGCTGCCTCTTTTTCATCAGTCATATTCTCCTTTTTTATAACTCCTGCACCGCCATGGATAACAATTACATATTCAGATTTTTGTTGTGCGTAAATACTGAATTGAATTAACAGTGCTATTACTATTATTGCTGATTTAAAAATAAAATTGTTCATTTGTATAAAATTTTATTGGTAACATAGAAGTGTCCGTCCATAACGAAGAAACTGGACTTTAGAGACAAACACTAATTAAGTTAAAAAGCTTGAAAGGGTTAAATTTATCATTTAAATTCTAAAATATAGGTGCTTATATGAGATTTTTACTAAAATGTTGTTTGGTTGTCTTCTTTGATTAACATTATTTGTTGTAAGTTTCAAGTTGTAGATACCTCGTAACCTGTAACCTGCAACATATTAAAGATGAGTGAAATTGTTAATGGCATACGGTATGTCAAATATTTAAAATACGTAGAATCTTAAAAGAATTAATGAATGATAAAGTAATATATTTAGAAGGAATTGGTGAAATCCAATTAAAGAAAAGTTCGAGGGTAAGGAGGTTATCAATAAAAGTGAAACCTTTTGATGGTGTAGTTGCTGTTATGCCAAACAGGGTAAGTTATAAAACAGCCGAAGCATTTATTATTGAAAAACAGGACTGGATAAAGAAAAGCCTGGACCAAATGGCAACTGTTGAAGAAAAGAGGACTGTTTTTACGGAAGAATCAGGATTTTATACCCTATGGCATAAATTAAAACTGGAAAAAGGGAAAAGTAATCGTTTTTATATCCAGATTACTGATTTTGAGATAAAAATTAAATATCCAAACAATATTCCGATTAGGGATGAACGTATACAAACAGGTATTCGTAAGGGAATAGAACGGGCATGGATGGCAGAAGCCAATGAAATGCTGCCTGACAAAACAAAACTTTTAGCCCAAAAACATGGTTTTAAATATAAAAGTCTACAAATTAAAAATACAAAAAGCCGTTGGGGAAGTTGTTCGTATGATAACCATATAAACCTGAGCCTGCACCTGATGCGCCTGCCTGAACATTTAATGGATTATATCATACTTCATGAACTTTGCCATACTATTGAAAAAAATCACGGAAAAGGCTTTTGGGCAATTCTTGATAAAGTAAGCGGAAATGCCAAAGGTTTACGAAAAGAACTGAGGGGTTATAATGCGAAGATATATTGATAGCCTATGCTTATTATAGGGTAATTCCTTTTTTTAATCACAGTTTGGAAGGATGTGGCACAAACCCCAATTCATAGCTCGTCAGTATGCTATTAATTTACACACCTGACAGTGTTGAAATTACTATATTGAGGGCTTCACTTGGAGTGAAACCCTCAATATTTACAAACCTTTAAAACAATGAAAGCTTGTCCAC
>JBDLJL010000272.1:0-5075 GCA_039714415.1 Bacteroidota bacterium | reverse complement strand
TATGTATACATTTGCAAACGAAAAAAACCAAACACTCTAGTTTAAATTGTCTGGGATATTTTTAATATCTACATTGCTTATGTCTTGCAAGTAATTAGTATACTGGCAATTAGTAATTAAATGAAATTAGCGTTCATTTTTAATTACCAATTACTAATTATCTGTAAATTAATATAAAGAAGATAGTTATAAGTACCCCAGAATATTTAAACCAGAGCCAAACCAAACGTTTTAAACAAAACCCGCTCACCCAAAAATGGGACTGAGAGGGCGAAGCCGTGAAAAAAACCCGCACAGCCCCAATAAAAAAACAAAATTAATTAGTGTAATTAATGGATCCCGCAATAAAAATAGACAAAACCAATGATAGAGCAACAAAAGGAAACTCAAAGTACATTTGAACTTTATAAGATGTTAACATAATTAATGAATAAAAAAGAACTTTTACATATTATTTCTAAAGGTGAATGTGAACAAACTGAATTTAAAGAAAACTTTGGTAAGCAAGTTATTGAGACAATCGTTGCTTTTGCAAATACAAAAGGTGGTAATATATTTATTGGCATAAAAGACAATAAGCAGGTTAGTGGCATTATGCTTAATAGCGAAACATTACAAAATTGGCATAATCAAATAAAACTCTCAACACAACCTTCCATGTTTACAGATATTGAATTGTTTGAAATAGAAAATAAGACAATTGCACATATTCAGGTTAATGAATTTCCGGTTAAGCCAATTTCTGTAAAAGGCAAGTATTTTAAGCGAATAAAAAATTCAAATCATCAAATGAATTTGACAGAAATATCTGATGAACACCTTAAAACAATTAATAGTAGTTGGGATTTTTATATAGACCCCAATAATACATTAAAAAGCATTTAATGGTAGAATTTATCATTACAGGCGAACCACAACATGAAGAACGCTTTGACTACCCACTTGATGCTATCAGGGAAATTGTGGTAAATATGATAGTTCATAGGGATTATAAGGATAGCAGTGGTAGTATTATTAAAATTTATGACACTAAAATAGAATTTTTTAATCCGGGAAAACTTTTTGGAGGTATTACAATAGAAGACTTATTGTCTGATAATTATACTTCGCAAACAAGAAATAAGTTAATAGCAAAAGCATTTAAAGAAACAGGAATAATAGAAAGGTACGGAACCGGAATAAAAAGAATATTTGATATTTGCAAAAACTATGGAGTAATACCACCTGTATTTGAAGAATTATTTAATGGGTTTAAAGTTACTTTGTTTAAAGAAAAATCTAAAACAAAAGAAAATGTCGGAGAAAATGTCGGAGAAAATGTCGGAGAAAACAGATTAAGCTCTATTTTAGATTATATCAAAAAGAATAACAAAATTTCAGCTTTTGAATTATCAAAAACACTTTCGGTTACGGAAAGAACTATTGAGAGAGATTTGGCAAAATTAAAAAGAACAAACAGGCTGAAACGAATTGGTGGCGATAAAGGAGGCTACTGGCAAATAATTAATAATGAACAATAATCCTACCGGTTTTAAACCCGAAATTATACTAAGTTCGGTACGGTCGGTTATAGAAGAGCACCAATTGCACATTGAGCGTTTACACTGAGCAGAGTCGAAGTGAAGTCAAAATATACCAGATGGTTACACTATTAAAAATACTTCCTGGCGGGCACTAAAATTAATCTTAGGCAACACCAAATTAAGTAATAAATGGTGGGGGATAAATTAACATTTTACATCTATGACAAACGAAGAGCTTAACTTCATTTTAGAAAAAGGCGAAGGTTACTTTATTGAGTTTAAAGAGAGACTTGATAAATCTTTTTCACGTGAACTGGTTGCCTTTGCAAATGCCTCAGGGGGAAAACTTATTCTTGGTGTAAATGATAAAAACAGTATAACAGGTATAGAGGTAACAAATAAATTAAAATCTCAAATTCAGGATATTGCACGAAATATTCAACCCTCTTTAAATCTTACATTACATGATATTGACAATGTACTTATTGTTAAAATACCAGAAGGAATTGATAAACCATACCAATGTAGCGATGGCTTTTATTTAAGAATGGGGGCAAACGCTCAAAAAATGGACAGGAGTCAAATTATTGAATTCTTAAAATATGAGGGTAAGGTTAAATTTGAAGAACAATTTCATCGACATTTTAATTTTACGAAACATTATAGCAGTTCTAAACTAATTGGTTTTTTGAAATTATCGGGTATTACAAGAAACCTTGATGATATGGTCATTCTGGAGAATTTAGGAGTTGTTAAAGACATAGAGGGCACAAAAAAAATTATTAATGCAGGAATTCTCTTCTTTAGTAACAATCTTAATATTCTGATGGAGCAAGCCACAATAACATGTGCTGTTTTTGATGGTAATGAAAGAATAAAAATAATAAACCGTAAAGATTTTACAGATGATATTATAACAAATATTGATAGTGCTTTGCACTTTGTAAAACATGGGCTAAAAGTCGAATACAAAATGACCGGCGACGCAAGAAGAAAGGAGATTTATGAAATACCTTTACAAGCAATACGAGAAGCTATTGTAAATGCCGTTGCTCATCGGGATTATTATGCATCCGGGGCACATACAACTGTTGATATATTTGACAACAGGATTGAGATTGGCAACCCCGGTGGTTTGCCAAAAGGGCTTACTTCAGATACATTTGGAAAAAAAGCAGTCAGACGTAACCCTATTATTACCAATTTACTGCAAAGGTGCGATTTTGTTGAAAATATGGGTACAGGTATTAATAAAATCAAGTGGCTTTGTTATGAAAGCGGCATTCCCGAACCAGAATTTATTTTTAATGAGTTCTTTACTGTTATTTTTAAACGAAAATTAAATGACGGATTAAATGACGGATTAAATGACGGATTAAATGACGGATTAAATGACGGATTAAATAAAAGACAAAAAAGTGTTTTAAAAGAAATAAAAAGGAATCCAGGCATTCAGGGAAAAGAATTAGCTGAACGATTAAAAATCCCAATTGATACAATTGACAGATATATTAAAATTTTTACAAATAAGAATTTAATAGAACGCAGAGGCAGCAAAAAAACAGGAGGTTATTTTGTTAAATAAAATAGCTCTAATACCGATTATGAATCAAAATTGCCGATACAATTCATTTGATTTCTTATATCAGCTTTGATTCTATATCGGCATTATACCGGTAGTTTTGTTATTAAAATGGTATAACATGTATCAGCGATATAAACCCGTAAAGAATTCAATGCAACGCCCCGAAGCACAAGATGCAGGAACAATTATTTTAACAGGCTTTGAACCCGAAATTATACTAAGTTCAGTACGGTCGGTTATTGAAGAGCACCAATTGTACATTGAGCGTTAACACTGAGCGAAGTCGAAGTGTAGCAAATTAAAAATACTTCCTGGCGGGTACTAAAATTAATATTAGGCAATGCAGGACTAAGCAACAAATGGTGGGGAATTAATAAAAAAGAATAATCCGCAGACAACATTTCCCCACTTTAGTGGGACAAGTAATTAGTGCAAATTAGTGTAATTCGTGGATCATATTAGTGTAATTCATGTAAATTCGTGGAGGCATTCCCCGCTCTGGCGGGGCAGGCTGTGTTAATTAGTGTAATTAGTGGACCTATTCCCCGCTTTAGCGGGACAGGCTGTGAAATTCGTGGACAAATTAGTGGAGGTAATACTGAAAATACCGAAAGATACAATAAATTTTAAGTAAATTTGTGATATTTGTTAATAAAAGAATTTCAGATGGACAGTTCACCAAAAATACTAACTTTTTCTAAACATTTGTTCTGGGATACCAAACGTAACACATTAGATTTAGAAAAGAATGATGCTTATATTATTAAACAGGTTTTAGAATATGGGAAACTACAAGATTGGAACCTGATTAAAAATTATTATGGAATTTCTCATATAGCTGAAATTGCGATCAAATTCCGTTCATTAGAAAAAAAATCCTTATCTTTTATTTCAACTATTTCTGGAATACCCGTTAAAGAATTTAGATGTTATACTTATCAACAATCAGTGCCACAACACTGGAACTTTTAAAACGAATCCAATCAAAAGATGAGTTTGCGAAACTCAGGCTTGTGGGAGGAACAGCTTTGGCGCTTCAAATAGGGCACAGAAAATCCATTGATCTGGATTTCTTTGGAATAATTGAATTTGAGAAACTAAGTATAAATGAATTATTTAGAGAATTCAAAAGTGTAGAAGTCCTTCAAAAATCAAAAAACATTAATATTTTTGAAATAAATGAAGTAAAAGTAGATTTTGTAAATTATTCTTATCCCTGGTTACAAAAATCAAAGATGACAAGCGAACTAATACTTGCACAAAAAAAAGATATTGCTGCGATGAAAATAGCCGCTATTACTGGCCGTGGAAGCAAGAAGGACTTTGTAGATTTATTTTTCCTATTAAAAGAATATAGCCTTCAACAAATATTAGACTTTTATATTAAAAAATATTTTGATGCATCCCCATATCTTGCGCTAAAAAGCTTGACATTTTTCGATGATGCAGAACAGGATGGTGATTTAGAGATGATTATAGAAACTTCCTGGGATGAAGTGAAATTTAAAGTTAAGGAAGAAGTCAAAAAAATAGGTATTTAATTATTTGTAAACTCTGCGTGCTCCATGGCTACTCTACAGAGGCGTAGTGTTTTGTTCATTGTTATTTCAAAAAAACATATTGACAACACAGGTACTTCGAATAATCATAAATAAAATCTCCCGCTCTGGCTGAACAGGCTGTGTCAATTCGTGTAATTCGTGGAAGAAATTAGTGTTAATTAGTGTAATTCGTGGAGATAATTCGTGGACAAGTGTTCCCCGCTCTGGCGGGGCAGGCTGTGTTAATTCGTGTAATTAGTGGAGATAATTAGTGGACAAGCATTCGTGTTAATTAGTGTAATTACCTTCGGTGAGGGCTTTGCCGTTCGTGGACAAAATTAGTGGACAAGCATTCGTGTTAATTAGTGTAATTAGTGGACAAAATTAGTGACTTTACCTAAAAAACGTTACCCCCCCTTGCCTAAC